>NZ_LFKW01000070.1:0-3483 GCF_001040865.1 Cellulomonas sp. A375-1
CCCCGGGCCGGTCGGGCGCCTCCGCACCGGCGCTCACCCCCGTGGCCCGGAGCTGCTCGGCACCCGAGCCGCCGCCCGCACCACTGCCCGGGGCGAGCAGGAGGGGAACGCCGAGGACGGCGACGACCACCACCGCGAGGGTGGCCGCGGCCTCGGCGAGGCGACGGCGGCGGGTCGCGCGGGCGCGTCGCCAGGCGTGGTGGCGGCGCAGGTCGCGGCGCCGCGGGTCGATCGGGGGAATCGCCACGAACCGGACGTTATCGGATCGTGACCTGCGGGGGAACGGGTTCCGCGTGCGGGTTCGCGTGGTGCCGCTCGGCTGAGCGCGGGGGAGGCGCCGTCAGTCCTCGTCGCGGTAGCTCTGGTCGACGTAGACCTCGTCGACCAGGTGCATCGCGGCCTCCTCGGCGCTCGCGGCCCCGCCCGAGACGCCCTCGTCGCGCGCGAACGCGTCGGTGCCGCCCGCCTCGACCGCGTCGTCGTCGGCCGTGAGGCGCCCCGCGCGGTCCTGCTCGCGGTCGCCCGTGACGCGCGGCGGGGCCTCCCAGACCTCGGGCTCCTCCTGCGTGATGCGCTGGTCGATCGTCTCGCGGTGCTTCTCCTCCCACGGGGTCTCGCCGTAGTGGGAGCGGTTGTCGCGCTCGGGCGGGGAGTAGCCCTCGTCGAGCAGGTCGTCGACGCCGCGTTCGATCAGGGTGTCCTCGCGCGAGAGCTGGTCGCTGTCGCCGTCGGAACCCGTGGCCGGGTCGAAGCTGGTGCCGGGCGTGTCGCTCATGTCACGACGATGTCACCGAGTGACGCAGGTCGCCACCCCCGCAAAGTCCTTGGTCCGCTCGTCGTGCGCGCCGCACACTGGCCTGCATGGGCCACCTGGACGTGATGGGGGTCGGGTACGTCCTGCCCGACGGACGACCGCTGCTCGACGACGTGACGTTCCGCGTCGCCGACGGTGCGCGCGTCGCGCTGATCGGGCCGAACGGCGTCGGCAAGTCCACGCTGCTGCGGATCGTCACGGACGACGAGCAGCCGCACGCCGGCTCGGTGGCGCGCAGCGGCGGCCTGGGTGTCATGCGCCAGGACGTGGGCCGCATCGACGACGAGCGCAGCGTGCGTGACCTGCTCGCCTCGCTCGCGCCGCGCGCGGTGGCCGACGCCGCGGCCGAGCTGGCCGCCGCCGAGCTCGCGATGATGGAGGTCGACGACGAGCCGGCGCAGATGCGCTACGCCCAGGCCCTCGTCGACTGGGCGGACGTGGGCGGCTACGAGGCCGAGGCGGGCTGGGACCAGGTCACCGACGCGGTGCTGTCCATCCCGTTCGAGCGCGCGCAGTACCGCGAGGTGCGCACGCTGTCCGGCGGCGAGCAGAAGCGCCTGGTCCTCGAGGCGCTCCTGCGTGGCCCCGACGAGGTGCTCCTGCTCGACGAGCCCGACAACGCGCTCGACGTGCCGACCAAGCGCTGGCTCGAGGACCAGCTCGTCGCGTCGTCGAAGACCGTGCTGCTCGTGAGCCACGACCGCGAGCTGCTCGCGAAGGTCGCCACGCACGCCGCCACGCTCGAGCCGTCGCCCGCGGGCGCCTCGGTGTGGGTGCACGGCGGAGGGTTCGGCACCTACCACCAGGCGCGTGAGGACCGGCGCAGCCGGGCCGACGAGCTGCTGCGCCGCTGGGAGGAGGACCACGCCAAGCTCAAGGCCCTCGTGCTCACGCTCAAGCAGCGCGCGACGTTCAACGACGGCATGGCCTCGCGCTACCAGGCCGCGCAGACCCGCCTGCGCAAGTTCGAGGAGGCCGGGCCGCCCGCCGTGCGCGTCCAGGAGCAGTCGGTGAAGATGCGTCTGCGGGGCGGCCGGACGGCCAAGCGCGCGGTCGTCGCGCGGGACCTCGAGCTCACCGGGCTGATGCGGCCGTTCGACCTCGAGGTCTTCTACGGCGAGCGCGTCGCGGTGCTCGGCTCGAACGGCTCGGGCAAGTCGCACTTCCTGCGGTTGCTCGCTGCCGGCGGCTCCGACCCGGGGCCCGAGCACGAGCCCGCGGACGACGTCGTGGTGGCGCCCGTCGCCCACAGGGGCTCGGTGGTGCTCGGCTCGCGCGTGCGCCCGGGGTGGTTCGCGCAGAACCGCACGCACCTCGACCTGGTGGGTCAGACGCTCCTGGAGGTGCTGCACCGCGGGGACGGGCACCGCTCGGGGCTCGGCCGCGAGCAGGCGAGCCGCGCGCTGGACCGCTACGAGCTCGTGGGGCAGGCCGAGCAGCGCTACGAGACGCTCTCGGGCGGGCAGCAGGCGAGGTTCCAGATCCTGCTGCTCGAGCTGGGCGGGGCGACGCTCCTGCTGCTCGACGAGCCGACCGACAACCTGGACCTGCACTCGGCCGAGGCGCTCGAGGACGGCCTCGCGGCCTTCGAGGGCACCGTGCTCGCGGTCACCCACGACCGGTGGTTCACGCGCACGTTCGACCGGTTCCTGGTCTTCGGCGCCGACGGCTCGGTCCGGGAGACGCCCGAGCCGGTGTGGGACGCGGGGCGCGTCGCACGCGTGCGCTGAGCGTGGCGCTCGTGGTCAGGCGACCACGAGCGTCACGGCGAGCGCGGCCATGACGAGCGCGACGACGAGGTCGAGCACCTGCCACGCACGCGGGCGTGCGAACAGGGGCGCCAAGCGCGTCGCCCCGAAGCCCAGCGCGCTGAACCAGGTGGCGCTCGCGAGCACCGCCCCGGCCCCGAACGCCCACACCGCGCTCTGCTGGTGTGCGAGCGACCCCAGCAGCACGACCGTGTCGAGGTACACGTGGGGGTTGAGGAACGTCAGGGCCAGGCACGTCACGACGACCGCGCGCCGCGACGCAGGGCCCTCGGCGGCGGGGTCGAGCCGCGCCGGGTGTCGGGCGCGCCGGAGCGCGACGACGGCGAGATACGCGAGGAACGCCGCGCCGAGCCACCGGGTCAGGCTCAGCGCCGTCGGGTGGGCGGCGACGAGCGGGCCGAGCCCCGCGATCCCGGCGAACACCAGCAGCAGGTCGCCCACGGTGCACAGCGCGACGACCGGGACGACGTGCTCGCGGCGGATGCCCTGGCGCAGCACGAAGGCGTTCTGCGCGCCGATCGCGACGATCAGGCCGAGACACGCGAGGAAGCCGGCAGCCAGGGAGGGGATCACCCGCAGGACGCTAAGGGCGCTCGCCAGGTGCAGTCCATCTCAGGTTTCTGCAGGAGCATTAGCATCACTTCATGAACGTCGACCGCGCCAGGAACGTCGACCGCGCCATGAACGTCGACCGCGCCATGAACTTCGACCGCGCACAGCTGCGTGCGCTCGCGGCGGTGCTCGACGAGGGCACCTTCGAGGCGGCGGCGGCCCGGCTGCACGTCACTCCGTCCGCCGTCAGCCAGCGCGTGCGCGCGCTCGAGCAGCAGGCCGGGCGCGTGCTCGTCGTCCGGGCGCGCCCGTGCCGGGCGACCGAGCCCGGAGCCGTGCTCGCCCGTC
>NZ_LFKW01000071.1:0-1644 GCF_001040865.1 Cellulomonas sp. A375-1
GCTGCGCTCGTCGGACGAGCGCGGCACGTCGGACGCGGGCACGACCCCGGCGACCGGCGCGTCGGTCCCGGGCGCCGGACCCGCCGGCACGACGAGCAGCACGACGAGCGACGCCGCGAGCAGCGCCTCCACGGGCAGTGACGCGGGGACGCCCGACGACTCGGACCTCCGCACGGGTGGCCCGACGACGCACGACACGCGCGCGCCGCGCTCGTCAGCCCCTGCCGGAACAGCCGACCCCGTCGATGCGTTGGCACTCCTGCGCGAGGCCGCCGCCGAGCGCGCGAACGTGTGGGTCGAGCTCGTCGGACCCACGGGGCGTCCCGAACGCCGCCTGCTGCGCCCCCTGCGCGTGGAGGGCGGCCGGCTGCGGGCCGCCGACCCCGTTCGCGAGTCGGAGCTGACCGTCGCCGTCCACCGGATCGGCACGGTCGAGCGCGCCGACGACCTCGCGGGCACGGACCAGGAGGACATGTGAGCGGACCGCTCATCGTGCAGAGCGACAAGACGCTGCTGCTCGAGATCGACCACGACCAGGCGGACGCGTGCCGTCGCGCGATCGCCCCGTTCGCGGAGCTCGAGCGCGCGCCGGAGCACGTGCACACCTACCGGCTCACGCCGCTCGGGCTGTGGAACGCGCGCGCCGCGGGGCACGACGCCGAGCAGGTCGTCGACGTGCTGCTCGAGTACAGCCGCTACCCGGTGCCGCACGCGCTGCTGGTCGACGTGGCCGAGACCATGGCCCGCTACGGGCGGCTGCAGCTCGTCCAGGACCCCGTGCACGGCCTCGTGCTGCACGCGCTCGACCCGGCGGTGCTCGCCGAGGTCATGAAGTCCAAGCGCACCGCGGGCCTGCTGGGCGCGCGCATCGACGCGACCGACGTGATCGTCCACCCGTCCGAGCGCGGCCACCTCAAGCAGGTGCTGCTCAAGCTCGGCTGGCCCGCGGAGGACCTCGCCGGGTACGTGGACGGCGAGGCGCACGCGATCGCGCTCGAAGAGGACGGCTGGGCCATGCGGCCCTACCAGCAGCAGGCCGTCGAGGGGTTCTGGCACGGCGGGTCGGGCGTGGTCGTGCTGCCCTGCGGTGCGGGCAAGACGATCGTCGGCGCGGGCGCCATGGCCAAGTCCTCCACGACGACGCTGATCCTGGTCACCAACACCGTCTCGGCACGGCAGTGGCGCGACGAGCTGGTGCGCCGCACGTCGCTGACCGAGGACGAGATCGGCGAGTACTCGGGTGCGCGCAAGGAGATCCGGCCGGTCACGATCGCGACGTACCAGGTGCTCACGACCAAGCGGAAGGGCGTCTACTCGCACCTCGAGCTGCTCGACGCACGCGACTGGGGCCTGGTCCTGTACGACGAGGTGCACCTGCTGCCCGCGCCGATCTTCCGCATGACCGCGGACCTGCAGGCGCGCCGCCGCCTCGGCCTGACGGCGACGCTCGTGCGCGAGGACGGACGCGAGGACGAGGTGTTCTCGCTCATCGGGCCCAAGCGGTTCGACGCGCCCTGGAAGGACATCGAGGCGCAGGGGTACATCGCGCCCGCCGAGTGCATCGAGGTGCGCCTGACCCTGCCCGACGCCGACCGCATGGCGTACGCGACGGCCGAGCCGGAGGAGAAGTACCGGCTCGCCGCG
>NZ_LFKW01000071.1:1705-2129 GCF_001040865.1 Cellulomonas sp. A375-1
GGGCAAGAACCGCGTGGTCGAGCAGCTCGTCGCGCAGCACGAGGGCGAGCCGACGCTCGTCATCGGGCAGTACCTGGACCAGCTGCACGAGCTCGCCGAGCACATCGGCGCGGACCTCATCACGGGCGAGACGACCGTGCGGGAGCGTCAGCGCCTGTTCGACGCGTTCCGCACCGGGGAGATCTCCAAGCTCGTCGTGTCGAAGGTCGCGAACTTCTCGATCGACCTGCCCGAGGCGTCGGTCGCGATCCAGGTGTCGGGCTCGTTCGGGTCCCGCCAGGAGGAGGCGCAGCGGCTCGGGCGCATCATGCGCCCCAAGGCCAGCGGGCGGACGGCGCACTTCTACACCGTCGTCGCGCGCGACACCGTCGACCAGGACTTCGCCGCCCACCGCCAGCGCTTCCTCGCCGAGCAGGGCTACGCG
>NZ_LFKW01000072.1:0-8654 GCF_001040865.1 Cellulomonas sp. A375-1
CGGCCGGCCGCAGGTCGACGATCGTCACGTCGGCACCGGCAGCGCGCAGGGCGGCCGCGTGCGCCTCGATCGCGTCGTCGGACGCGTGGCGCGCCGCGACGACGAGGACCGTCGCGGTGCTCATGAGTCCTCCCGGGGGCGCAGCGCGGCGACGCGCGGCGCGAGCTGGCGGTCGCGGCGCAGCCGGTCGGCGAGCTCGTCGAGCGCGGCGTGCGTGGTCTCGTCCTGCCGCGCCGCGAGCGTGGCGCTCTCCGCGAGGGCTCGCGCGACCTCGTCGGGCGTGACCTCACGGACCCGGGCGACGAGCGGGTGCTCGGCGAGCACGTCGGTCGTCGCGTTCGCCGGGTCGTGCACCGCGACGATCGGGCGCTTGGTCGCGACGTACTCGTAGACCTTCCCGCTCGTCACGTACCGGCCGGTGCCGAGCGCGAGGACGAGCACGTCGGCGTCGGCGTAGAAGTCCGCGACCTGCGCCTTGGCGACCGGCCCGGCGTACCGGACCCCGTAGCTCGCGGCGTCGGCGAGGATCTCGGCGAGCGGTCCCTGCGGCACCGCGAAGTAGCCGAGGTGACCACCGAGCGTGAGCGTCGAGCCGGCCGGGAGTCGCCCGTCGGACATCGCCGTGCGCCAGCCCTCGAGCAGCTCGGCGAGCGGCACCTTGGGGGTGACCGTCCCGAGGTAGGCGAACCGCAGCGCGCCCGCGTGCGGCGTGGCGGGCGGCACCGGCGGGAGCAGCGCCGGGTCCCAGCCGTTCTCGACGACGACCATGCGCTCGGCGACGGCGGGGAAGCGCTCCGCGTGCCAGTCGCGCAGCGGGCGGTTGACGAACCAGACCTCGCGCGCGTCGGCCAGGAGCGTGGCCTGCCAGCGCGCGACCCGTGAGCGAGGGCGCGTCGTCGTGCGGCCCGAGAACACGTCGAGCGTCCAGGCGTCGCGGTAGTCCATGACGTACGGCACGCCCGTGGCGCGCCACAGGTCGTGCGCGGCCGCGAAGGTCACGTGCGGGTTGGCCGTCGCGAGCGTGAGGTCCACGGGCGTGTCGTCGTGCACGGCGCGCGCGGCCGCCGCGAGCGGGCGGCGCCACGGGCCGTAGGACGGCTCGGGGAACGGCCGCTCGTCGGCGAGGCGTCGCAGGCGGGCCCAGACCGGGGGGAGCGCGACGCGCAGCGCGCCGTACCGGCGCACGTCGGTGTCCTGCGCGGGCCAGGCGAACGGGATGCGCCGCACGACGACACGCGGGTCGACCCGCTCCTCGAGCGACGCGTCGGCGCCCGTGTAGCGCTCGAACGTCTCGCGCGACGCGGTGACGACCGTGACGTCCCAGCCCGCAGCGGCGAAGGCGTTGACGGTCGCGAGCGCGCGGTACACGCCCCCGGCCCGCGAGGGCGGGAAGCCCCACGCGAGGTAGAGCAGGTGCGGCGGTCTGGTCATCATCCCTCGTGGTGCGCGCGGTCGGGCCGCCCACGAGGTTACGCGACCTGAGGTGCGGCGGGACGGGTCGTTCGACGGCGCCGTCCCGTGCCCGAGGATCGGGGAGGATGGTCGCCGGGCCCGCGACCGACGGGCGCGACGACGAGCCAGCGACCGGGCGGGCTGAGGAGCGGAGGACGCCGTGGGCGTGGCACGACGAGCGCGCGGGCTGGCCGCAGGCGCGGCGGGGACGCTCGCCGCGCGACGGCACCGGCTGCCGCCCGCGCTCGACCGTGCGCTGGACGCGGCGAAGTGGGCGCGCACGCCCTGGACGGCCGATCCGGCCGACGTCCCGACGCTCGTCTCGCCGCGCTCGGGACGCCCCGCCCGTGTGCTCATCGGTCCCGCGAACTTCGCCGGTCAGGGCCTCGCGTGGGCGTCCGCGCTCGACCGGTCCGGCGTGCCGGCGGTGAGCTGGGCGTTCTCCGCCGACCCGCGGTTCGGCTTCGGCGCCGACCACAGCGCACCCCTGACGCAGGTGCACCGTGCGTCGCGTGCGTACCAGCGCCGGGTCTTCGCGCACGTCGTGGCGACGGTGGAGGCCGTCGTCATCGAGGCGGGCCGCCCGTTGTTCGGCCGGCTGCACGGCTACGACCCGGTGGCCGAGGCGCGAGCGTTGCAGGCGCACGGCGTGCGCGTCGCGTTGCTGTGGCACGGCACCGACATCCGGGTGCCGAGCGCGCACGCCGCCACGCACCCCGACTCGCCGTTCGCACCACCCGACGCCCGCACGCGTGCGCTCGAGGCGGTCGCGCTGCGCAACCGTCGCCGCGCTGCCGCGTTCGACGGCCCCGTGCTCGTCTCGACGCCCGACCTGCTGCCCGGCTGGCCCGGGGCGCTGTGGTGCCCCGTGGCCGTCGACGCCGACGCGTGGGCGAGCGACGCGCCCCTGCTCGCCCGCACCGCACCGCTCGTCGTGCACGCGCCGAGCAACCGCGCGCTCAAGGGCACGGACCTCGTCGAGCGCGCGGTGCGTGCGCTTGAGGCCGACGAGCTCGTCACCTACCGCGCGGTCGCGGGGGTGCCCGCCGACGAGGTCCGCGGCCTGTACCGCGGTGCGGACGTCGTGCTCGACCAGTTCCGGCTCGGCATCTACGGCGTCGCGGCGTGCGAAGCCATGGCCGCGGGACGGCTCGTCGTGAGCCAGGTCGACGCCCAGGTCCGCTCCGCGGTCGCGGCGCTCGGGCCGGAGCTGCCCGTGCGGGAGGCCACGGCGGACCAGCTCGAGTCCACCCTGCGTGCCGTCCTGGCCGACCGGGACGCCGCGCGCGCGCTCGCGGCCCAGGGGCCCGCGTTCGTGCGTGAGCTGCACGACGGCCGACGCAGCGCCTCCGTGCTGCGGGAGGCGCTGCGTCTCGACGAGCCGTCAGGCGACTGACCGGCGGGACGCTGCGGCGTCAGTCCCGCAGAGCCGCGGGCGCGGGCGCGGCGCGACGCTCGTGGGCCGTCGCGACGAGGTCGCGGACCACGGCGTCGGAGACGGCCCCGACGATCTCGGCGTCGGGGAAGCGCTGCGCGAGCCGCCAGGCCAGGGGGAGCGACGCCTCGTCGCCCATGACCACGACGTCGGGCGCGTGCGCGTCGAGCCATGCGGCGTGCTCGTCGAAGACGTAGCGCGCGATCCGCGCCGGGCCGATGTGCGAGTACACGCGGCGGTCGAGCACGGTCTCGACGCGGCGCGCGAGCTGGTAGTGCTTCGACAGGACCTTGCTCGTGAGGTTCACGCCGCGCTGGGCCGGGGCCTTCAGCGGCGTGGAGGTGCCGGCGACGAGCGTGCAGCCGCGCCGCACGCCGCGCACGAGGGTCGACGGGACGACGTCCACGAGCACGTGCGGGACCAGGTGGGCCGGGCCTCGGTGCACGTGCGGGCCGAGGTCGAGCACGTCGACGTTCGGCTCGGTCTGCGGACCGTTGCCCTCGGCCGCGGTGACGAGCGCGACGCGCGCCCCCGCGCGCAGGGCCTCGGACTGCACGCGCACGAGGCGCCGCGCCGCGAGCTGCGTGGTCGCGAGGCACAGCACGAGCGGCGCCTCTGCCGGGGGCGCGGGCACCGGGGGACGGCCCGCGAGCGCGCGGCGCAGGCGCTCGCCGTAGCGGCGCGCGCCGTAGCGCTCGACGAGCACCTCGCGCACGGTCGCGGCGTCGGCCGTCGCGAGCGCGTCCTCGAGGCGGTGCACCGCGGTGACCGTGCTCTGCGCGGTGGCCGGCAGGCCGACGTACTCGGCCATGCCGGAGGCTGCTGCGTCCGAGAGCGTCTCCTGCGGCCCGCTGCTCGTCGTCACCACGACCGGCAGCCCGGACATGGCCGCCTCGACCACGGTCAGGCCGAACGTCTCGAACGCGGACAGGTGCACGAGCACGTCGGCCCGGGCGAAGATGCCCGGCAGGTCGTCGGGGCTGGCCTGCCCGTGGAACGTGACCTTGTCCCCGAGCCCGAGCTCGGCGACCAGCGCGACGAGCTCGTCGCGGTCCGGTCCGCCGCCGACGAGCGTGAGGTGCGCCGTCTCCGGTCGCTCCTGTGCCCACAGCGCGAACGCCCGCACCAGGGTCAGCACGCCCTTGCGCTCGATGAAGTTCCCGACGAACACCCAGTGGTCCAGGCTCGTCGGCGTGCGCTCGCGCAGCGTGAAGCGCTCGTCGTCGACCGGGTTCGCGATCACGCGCACGCGCTGGGCGAGGTCGGGGAACTGACCGCGCACGCGGCGCGCCTCGAGCTCGGACACCGCGAGGTACCACTGCGCACGGCGCAGCAGCTCGGCGTACAGCCGGGCGCCCTCGGGCAGGCGCAGCACGGTGCGCAGGTAGGTCGCGTGCTCGGTCACGACGAGCTGCTGGTCGGGGCGCAGCAGCCCGCTGACCGCCCAGCCCGTCGGCATGCCCACGTGCGCGTGGACGACGTCCGCGTCCCGCAGCTCGGGCAGGTCCGCGCGGCGCAGCGCCTCCCGCTGCGCCCGGGCGGTGTCGACGCGCGGGCTCATCGAGTCGACCGGCATGTCGATACGCACGAGCTCGCCGAGCGGCGTCGTCGTGCGCGTGACTCCCGGCTCCGCGTCCGGTGGCACGTTGCGCACGTGCACGATGGTCGTGAGCTCGGCCGGGTGGCCGAGCGCGGCCACCGACTCCTGGACGAAGATGCCGTCGTACGGCCGGCCCTCGACCGGGTACCACGGTGTGGTGACGACGACTCGCTTGCCCTCAAGCACCGGTGATGACCTCCCGCAGTGCGGCGTCGAGCACACGCACCTGGTTCTCGCGTCGATAGGTGTCCGCATGGGCGCGCGCGGCGGCGTACACCTGCGGGGTCGCGCTGCGCGCGGCGCGCGCGGCCTCGACGAGCGCGTCCGCGACCGCCGGGCCGTCGACCGAGCGCACCGGGAACCACAGCGGGTACCCGCGCATGGGCTCGGTCGCCGCGGTCTCGGGCGTGTGGATCGCGACGACCGGCTTGCCCGTCGCGAGGCACTCGTACGTCTTGCCCGCGGTCACGAAGCGTGACGACGGGATCATCATGAGCAGCACGTCGAGCGACTCGTACGCCGCGCGCACCTCCGCCTTCGCGACGGGTCCCTCGAGGAAGACGCCCGCCTCGGGCCCGGGGATCATCGCGCGCAGCACCTGCGCGTCACGCGGGAAGAACCCGAGGTGGCCGTACAGGTGGGCGGTCGCGCCTGCGAGCTCCGGGTGCGTGCCGAGCGCGAGGTTCCAGCCCTGCCACGTCGCCGCGTGGGGCAGGTGGCTCGTGATCGTCCCCAGGTACCCGAACCGCAGGGGCCGGTCCGCGGGCGGGACCTCCTGCGTGACGTCGCCGAGCAGCTCGGGGTCGAAGCCGTTCTCGACGACGAGCATGCGCTCGGCCGCGCGCGGGTAGCGGTCGGCGTGCCACGCGCGCATCGGCTCGTTGACGTGCACCACGCGCGCCGCCGCCTCGATGAGCGTGCGCTCGGCTGCGACCTCGCGCGAGTCGTCGGGGAAGGCCGGACGCTCGTTGAACTGGTCCAGCGTCCACGAGTCGCGGTAGTCCATGACGTACGGGACGCGGGCGAGGCGGCCGAAGTCGTGCGCCGCCTTGAACGCGGTCCACGGGTTGCCCGTCGCGAGGACCACGTCGATCCGGTTGCGGCGGTGCACGCCCAGCAGGCGCCGCACGACCCCCGGCAGCCACGTCACGTACTTGTCGGGGAACACCTTCTGGCCGATCCGCGCACCCGCCGTCGCGATCAGCGGCATGTCGGCACGCAGGCGCGACATCTTGCGCACGTCGCGCTGCAGGTGCTGCGACGGCACCGCGACGCGCTCGACCCGCACGCGGGGGTCGATCGCGGCCAGCAGGCTGTCGTCCCGCGAGCCCGTGATGTCGTCGAAGAACGTCGGGTCGGCCGTCACGACCGTGACGTCCCACCCCATCTCGACGAGCAGGTTCGCGGTCGCGAGCGGTCGGTACACGCCGCTCGCACGCGAGGGCGGGAAGAACATCGCGACGATCGCGATGTGCGGACGTGCGCCGGAGTCGATCGTGGAGGTCACTCGTGTCCCGTCATCCGTGAGGCTGCGTGCGGTCGGGCGTCAGACGCGAGACGCCCGCCCGATCACCGTACGGGTGACCGTGGGCCACAGCGCGGCGTCGGTCACGCCTCGTCCGTCGACGAGCGCGCGCACGCCCGGCAGGTCGGCCTCGCCCAGGGTGCGGTACTCCGCGTGGTCCGCCTGCACGACCGCCGCGTCCACGCTCTCGCCCACGTGGTACGCGTCCAGGCCGAGCGTGGCGAGCTCCCCGTCCGAGTAGAGCGGGTCGTGCACGAGCGGCGTCGCACCGGCCGCGCGCAGCGCCTCGACCGTGGGGAACACGCCCGAGAACGCCGTCTCCTTGACGCCGCCACGGTAGGCGGCACCCAGCACGACGACGCGCAGGCCGGTGAGCGGGCCCGCCGCGGCCTCGAGCAGCGCGACCGCGTGCGCGGGCATCGCGGCGTTCGCCTCACGCGCCGCGCGCACGACCGTCGCGTCGGGGTCGTTGAACAGGTACAGGCGCGGGTACACCGGGATGCAGTGCCCGCCCACCGCGATCCCCGGCCGGTGGATGTGGCTGTACGGCTGGGAGTTGGACGCGTCGATCACGGCCTGGACGTCGATGCCCTCGCGCTCGGCGAACCGCGCGAACTGGTTCGCCAGGCCGATGTTGACGTCGCGGTAGGTGGTCTCGGCGAGCTTCGCGAGCTCGGCGGCCTCGGCCGAGCCCAGGTCCCAGACGCCGTTCTCCCGCGTGAGGTCGGGACGCTCGTCGAAGTCGAGCACGGCCTCGTAGAACTCGGTCGCGCGCTGCGCACCGCGCTCGGACAGGCCGCCGACGAGCTTGGGGTAGCGACGCAGGTCGGCGAACACGCGACCGGTCAGCACGCGCTCGGGGGAGAAGACGAGGTCGAAGTCGACGCCCTCGGTCAGGCCCGAGACCTCCTCGAGGAGCGGCTTCCACCGCGTGCGCGTCGTGCCGACCGGGAGCGTCGTCTCGTAGGAGACGAGCGTGCCGGGCGTCAGGTGCGCGGCGAGCGAGCGCGTCGCGTCGTCCATCCAGCCGAAGTCCGGCTGCCACGTCGCGTCGTCCACGAAGAGCGGCACGACGAGCACGACGGCGTCCGCGCCGGGGATGGCGTCGGCGTAGTCGGTGGTCGCGCGCAGCCGGCCAGCGGGCACGAGCTCGGTGAGCTTGTCCTGCAGGTGGGCCTCGCCCGGGAAGGGCTCGGTCGCGGCGTTCACCAGCTCCACGACCTGCGGGTTCACGTCGACCCCGACGACGTCGTGACCCTTCGACGCGAACTGGACGGCCAGCGGGAGGCCGATCTTGCCAAGGGCGACGACAGCGATCTTCACAGCATCCTCAAGGGGTGGAGACAGCGGTGGGGGCCGTGCGGATCCCGGCAACCCGGGCGAACGGCCTCCCTATACTAACGACGGCTTCGCCCCGGTCATGGGATCGAATGTCCCCCTGCAGCAGCAGCGATGTCGTGTGCCCCAGGAGGAGGTCGAGTGGTCCAGGCCCGGCCAGCGCTCACACCCGCGGACGTCGACGGGCGGCTCGTCGTGGTGACGCCGTGGTACCCGACGGCCGAGAACCCGTACGGCGGCGCGTTCGTGCGCGAGACGACGCGCGCGCTGCTCGGCGCGTTCCCCGACCCGCTCGTCGTGCACGTCGAGGTGCGCGCGCTCGACGCGGCCCCCGTCGAGCCGTCGCTCGGCGTCGTCGACGGCCTCGAGGTGCTCCACCTGACGGCCCCGATGGACCCGATGACACCGCGGCACCGCGTCGCCGAGCTCGTGCGCGACGCCCTCACGCCGTACGCCCCGGTGCTCGCGGCGGCCGCCGTGCTGCACGTGCACGTCGGGATGCCGACCGGCTGGGCGGTCCTCGACCTCGTCGGCGACCGCACGCGCGTCGTCGTGAGCGAGCACGCGTCGTACCTGAACAAGCTGTGGTCCGTGCCGCAGTCCGAGGCGATGTACGCGCGGACCGTGCGTGGCGCGGCGCTCGTCACCGCGGTCGGCGAGGACACGACGCGTGCCGTCCAGCAGCGCTACCCCGAGGTCGCGGACAAGGTCCACACGGTGCCCAACCCCGTCGACGTCGAGCGGTTCGCCCCGCGTGAGCTGCCACCGACGAACCTGCACCGCTGGCTGTACGTCGGCAACCTGCTCGAGGCCAAGGGCGTGCTGCGGCTCGTGCGCGCGTTCGCGGCGTGGCACGCGCAGCGGCCGACCGCGACGCTGACCGTGGCGGGCGGCGGGGTCGACGCCGACCGGGTGAGGGCGCTCGCGGACGAGCTCGGGGTCGGTGCCGCGGTGCGGCTCGTCGGCCGGGTCGCGCCCGCGCAGGTCGGCGCGCTCTACCAGGACGCGGACGTGCTCGTGCACCTGTCGGTCTCCGAGACGTTCGGGCTCACGGCCGTCGAGGCGCTCGCGAGCGAGCTGCCCGTCGTCGCGACCGCGACGCGCGGCGGCACGCGCACGCTCGACGTCGCGCAGGACGAGGACATGGCGCGGCTCGTGCCCGTCGGGGACGGCGTCGAGGACGTGATCGCCGCGGTGCGCGAGCTCGAGGAGCGGCGGGCGAGCGCGCGCCCGGGCCTCGTGCGCGCCGACCTCGCCGTGCGGTTCGGCACCCGGCCGGTCGGCGACGTGCTGGCGGCGGCCCT
>NZ_LFKW01000073.1:0-11500 GCF_001040865.1 Cellulomonas sp. A375-1
GCCGCCGCGAGGGCGACGCACACGGAGCCCGCGCGCAGCGCCCGGACGGCCAGCGCCGCCGCGAGGTGCACGCGCTCGTCGTCCTCGCCGCACAGGCCCGCGACGCGACGTGCGACGTGCACGTCCGCCGAGGTCAGCACGCGTGCGGCGACGAAGGGCGCGAGAAGGCCGTGAACCCGCCAGGGCACGTCGGGCGATGCGTCGAGGGAGTTCGTCGTGCCGGTCAGCGACGCGCCGGCGAGCGGCGGCGCGCTCAGCGCGCTCGGATCGGTCATCGGGCACCCGCCAGCAGGTCGGAGAGGTCGAGCACGAGAGCGGTCGGCGGACGCCACGCCAGGACACCGGTGGGCGTCGGACCGCCGGGTCCGTCGACGACGGGCGTCTCCGGGCCGAGCATGCCCCGCACGAACAGGTAGAGGCCGCCGCCGAGGTGCACGTGCGGGTCGTAGTCGCGCACGCGCCAGCGCAGGAACCGGTGCAGGGCGGCCGAGTACAGCAGGAGCTGCAGGGGGTAGTGGTGCTCGACCATCGCGTCGACCAGGCTCGCGGGACGGTAGTCCCACGCACTGAGCGGCTGCTCCCACGACCCGAGCCGGTTCGTCTTGTAGTCGACGACGAGGTGCGTGTGCTGCCCCGGGACGTCCGGGGCGGGCACGCGCAGCACCGCGTCGATGCTGCCGGTGAGGTAGCCGCGCAGGCTGCTCGTCGACAGCGCCGGGTCGTCGAGACGGTCGGCGTAGTCGACGAACGGGTCGGTCGGGGTCAGGTGCGTGCGCAGGAGCGCGCCGATGCCGCGCAGCGTCCCGGCTCGGCGGGCCACACCGTCGCCGCCCGCGAGCGGGAGCTCGAAGTCCAGCTCGGGCAGGCGGTCGGACGGGGCGATCTCGGCGAGCGAGCGCCCGCCTGCGAGCGGGCCGAGCGGCGTGCGCAGCGAGGGCAGCAGTGCCGCGGCGAGCGCGTCCGGGCCGCCGGGCAGCGCACCGCCCGGGTCGGCCTCGGCGCAGCGGACGGCGACCTCGGCGGCGAGGTCCGGTGCGCGCGTGTCGACGTTCTCGAGCACGTGGTGCACGAGCGTGCCGAACGCGGTGCCCGCGGGCAGGTCCGCCATCGGCGAGGCGAACGCGCGCAGCGCGAGCTCGTCAGGCGGGACCTCGGCCTCGTCGGTCGACTCGGCCCGCTCGCGGCCCGTGCCCGTCGCGTCGGGCTCGTCCTGCAGACCCGTCACCTCCGGCTCGGACGACGGTGCGTGGTGGCGCGCGTCGTACGGCGCGGAGGTCAGGCCGGTGTACGACGTGCGGCGCCAGCCCGTGTCGAGCGTGCGCCCCAGCCGGGCGAGCTCGAGCGTGGGCGGATCGACCGGCTCGGGCACCCAGCGCGCAGCCGCCCGCGGCGCGGTCATGACCTGGTGCACGAGCGCCCCGCCCGTGGGCGCGGCCAGCGCGGTGAGCGCCTCGGCGACCGCGTCGTCGCTCGGGACCGGCACGACCGCGGGTGCGGGCGTCCCGTCGGCGGTGCGCGGCGCCAGCAGCAGGCGGGACAACGGGCTGCGTTCGGCGTTGCGGCTCGGTGCCCACCACACGACCACCTGGCTGTGCGCGCGGGTGAGCGCGACGTACGTCAGGCGCAGCTGCTCGCCCGCCTCGTCCTGCTGGTGTGCGACCACCCCGTCGTCGTACCCCGGGCTGCCCTTGCCGCCCACGTGGAGCGTGCGGGTGTCGTCGCGGTGGAAGCGCAGGACCTGCGGGTCCGACCGCACCCAGGTGTCCCATGCGAACGGCACGAGCGTCACCGGGAACTGCAGCCCCTTGCTCGCGTGCACGGTGATGACCTGCACGGCCGCCGCGTCGGTCTGCAGCCGCCTGCTGCGTTCCTCGGCGTAGTCGCGTGCGGCCTCGTCGATGCGCGCACGTAGCCACTCGAGCAGCGCGGTCGCGCCGAGCCCGTCGCGCACGGCCTGCGCGTGCAGCGCCTCGCCGACGTGGCGCAGGTCGGTCAGCTCGCGCTCGCCGTCCTGCGTGCGGATGACCCGCTCGCGCATGCCCGTGGCCGCGGCTGCCTCGAGCAGCGCAGCCACGCCGTGCGACGCGAGCGTGCCCGACCACGTGCGGACGCGCTCCGCGAGCAGGTCGCGCGCGTCGTCGTCGGCCAGCGCGAGCTCGGCCGCCGTCCAGCCGAGGAACGGCGTGAGCGCCGCGCCGCCCGCGAGCCGCGGGTCGTCGGGTCGGGCGAGTGCCGACAGGAACGTGAGCCAGTGCTGGGCCGCGCGCGTGTCGAACACGCTCGCCAGGCCCGAGATCACGGCGGGCACCCCCGCGGCCCCGAGCGAGCGCTGCACCGCGCGCGCGTCCTTGTTCCTGCGCACGAGCACCGCGATGTCGGCGGGTCGCACGGGGCGCGCGTCGCTCCCGTCCGGCGCCGTGATCCGGTGCGTCGTCAGGGTCTGCACCACCTGCGCCGCGACGTCGGCGTAGAGGAGCTCGCGCAGCGGGCCGATCGCCGGGAGCTTTGTCACGCCCAGCGCCTCGCGGGTCACCTGGCGGAGCAGCACGGGTGGGCCACCGGCGAGGCGCCGTCCCGTGCGCTGGGCCTCGACCGGCCGCACGACGATGCGCGGGTCGCCCAGCGCGGCGCCCTGCAGCAGCGGGCGCAGTCCGGCGAGCACCGCCGGGTCGGCACGGTGGTTGCGCGCGAGCGTCGCCTGGCGCGCGCTGCTCGCCGCGACGAGGTAGGTCACGACGTCCGCACCGCGGAACGCGTAGATCGCCTGCTTCGGGTCGCCGATGAGGATGAGCGTGCGGTGCGCGTGGAACGCCGCCCGCAGGATCTCCCACTGCGTCGGGTCGGTGTCCTGGAACTCGTCGACCATGACGACCCGGAACGCCGTGCGCACGCGCTCGCGCGCGTCGCGACCCGTGTGCTCGTCGGTCAGTGCCCGGCGCAGGAGCGTCAGCAGGTCGTCGTAGTCGACGACGCCACCGGCGCGCTTGCGCCGCTCCATCTCCTGCACCGCGACCTGCGCGAACCGGTACCGGTCGTACGCGGGCGTGCCCGGCTCGGCGTCCGACGGCTCGAGGTCCGCGACCGGGTCCGAGATCGCGGCGTGCGCGAGCTCGCGCGCGTCGGCGATCGAGACGAGCGGCGACGCCTCCGGCGCGTACTTGCGCAGGTACAGGTCGTCGACGACCTCCGCCTCGAGGTCGGCGACGTCGGGCAGCAGGGTCGCGTCGTGGTCGACGTCCGCGGTCGTGCCGAGCATCGCGAGCATCTGCTGGCAGAAGCCGTGCGTCGTGGTGATGGTCGCGGCGTCGAACTCGGCGAGCGCACGCGCGAGCCGCGCGCGTCGGACCTCGACCTCGTCGGGACCTGCGTCCGCGAGCAGGGCGACGACGTCGTCCGACGAGGAGCGCGCGTCGTCGGACCGCAGCGCACGCTCGACCTCCACGAGCCGCGAGCGCACGCGGTCGCGCAGCTCGGTGGTCGCGGCGCGGCCGAACGTCACGAGCAGCAGCTCCGGCAGTCGGACGTCGAGCTCGGCGACGTACCGCACCGCCAGCGACGCGATCGTCCACGTCTTGCCGGTCCCGGCGCTCGCCTCGAGCACCACGGTCTCGACCCCGGGCAGCGGACCGCGCACGTCGAACACCGGGACCTCGGGCCGAGGGGCGTCGGGCACAGGGCCGGCAGGCACGGGACCGTCGGGCGCCGTGCGCTCGCGGTCGGTCGTCACGGCGCCTCCTCGAAGGTGTCGGCGACGAACACCTCGCGCCACACGCGAGACGCGAGCGCGCCGAACCGCGTGGCTTCCTCGGGCCGGGCAGCGCGGTCGGCGGGCGTGGGCTCGCCCAGCACGTCGGTGAGCTCGAACCCCTCGCCCCAGGCGAGGAGGTGGTACGGGTCGACGCTCTCGAACCCGCCCCGCCCGTTCTCGGCGGCCTCGGGCGTGCCCAGCTCCGCCCGGGCGGCGGACAGCGCGACGCTCGTCGAGTCGCGCTCCCAGCGCTTGCGGGCATACACGTGGCTCGTCTTCGTGAGCAGCGGGATCGGCTCGCGCAGCGCCTCGTCGCGGACCGCCAGCAGCTCGGCGAGCACCGCGACCGCGTGCTCGGGTGCGGGCGCGCGCAGGGTCGTCGTGGTCGCACCGGCGCGCCCGCGGCCGACCGTCACGGCCGAGCGCACCGCGGGCCGCGAGCCCGCGTCGTCGCTCGCGACGAGCGCGAGGAGCTGCACCCAGGAGCGCAGCACGTGCTTCGCCGAGAGCTGCGAGAAGACGGCCCGCACCAGACGACCGCCGTGCACGCCACGGACCGTGCCGGTGAGCTCACGGCCCGCGACGGTCACGCGGACGTCGTACGTGGCCGGGTCGGTGGTCAGGAACGGGTCGACGGCCTCGCGGATCGGCACCGCGTCGTCGAGGATCCGGGTGAGCGTCGCGCCGCCCAGCTCGCGCGGCGGCAGGTGACCCCGGCGTCGCTCGGCGTCCGCGGCGGTGGCCAGGTCGGCGCCCTCGAGCGTGGCCGTCAGCAGACGGTCCCCGATGCTCCAGCGCGCGAGCGGGTCGAGCTCGAGCGGCATGCGGTCGTCGAGCTGCGGGGTGTCGCTCGGGAGCTGCACGCCGAGGCGTTGCGTGAAGAACGCACGGGGCGCGTGCTCGAGCACGCGGACGAGGTCCTCCAGGTCGTACGCGGTGCCCGCGTCGGCAGGGTCCGGCAGGGGCGTGGGCACGAACGGGCCGGCCGGGACCCGCGGACGGATGAGGGTGCGCGCAGCGGCGAGGTCGAGCTCGTCGAAGCCGAACGGGCCGGGCCGGCCCAGTGCACCGGGCTCGAAGACGCGCGGGTCGACCGGCTGCAGCGGGTGCTCGACCACGAGCGACCGCCGCGGGCCGTCGGATGCGGGCATCTCCTGGGCCGTCGCCGTGGCGCCGAGCGCGTCGAGGAGCTCGCCGACGGGCACGCAGGGTGGCCGGTGCGCACCCGTGCGCTCGTCGGCGCCCGTGTAGAGGACCACGAGGTGGTCGGTCGCGCTGGTCACCGCGTCGAGGAAGAGCTGGCGGTCCTCCTGCCTGCGGTCCTGCTCCCCGACGAGCGGGTCCCGGGCCAGCACGTCGTCGCCGTCGCGGCGACCGCCGCGCGGGAAGGCCCCGTCGTCCATGCCGAGCAGCACGACGACGCGGTGCGGCACCGCGCGCATCGGCGCGAGCGAGCACACCGTGAGCGCCCCGGTGCGGAAGCCGGCGCGCGTGGGCCGGCCCGCGAGGCGCGGACCGAGCAGCGCGACGACGTCGGGCAGCCGCAGCGCGCCGTCGTGCCCGGCGGCGTCGGCCCGGGCCTCGGCGAGCACGCGGACGGCCTCGTGCTGCTGCCACCGGTCGGCCGGGGTGACCGCGGTCAGGAGCACGAGCGCGCGGTCGAGGGCGTCGAACCAGTGCGTCGCGGGGTGCGCACCCGCCAGGTCGGCGAGCACCGCGGTGAGCCGGTCCAGCAGCTCCGCGACGCGGCCGACGAGCACCACGTCGGACGAGCCGACGTCGTCGACCGGCAGGACCGCGCCGACGAACCGCTGGTCCTCCTCGGCCATCGTGACGCCGAGCAGGAGCCGGTCGAGCGCCGCGGACCACGTGCCCTGCGGCACGGCGCCCAGGTGGAACCGAGCCCGCCGCTCGACGTCCTCACCCCAGTGCACGCCCGACTCGAGCGCCCACGCCCGCAGCCGGTCGAGCGCCTCGTCGTCGAGCGCGAACCGGCGCCGCACGGGCTCCTGGCCGGCGAGGTCGACGACCGCGGACGCGGTGACGCGCGAGTCCGCGAGCTCGAGCAGCGCCGCGACGACGGCGAGCACGGGGTTGGCGCGCACGGGCGAACGGTCGGCGATGCGGACGCGCAGCGTCCGTCCGGGGTGCTCGGGCGCGGCCGACGCCGCGGGCCCACCGGGCCCCGGGACCTCGGGCGTCGGGCCGAACACCGCGTGGACGAGCGGGGCGAACGCCTCGACGTCCGGGCACAGGACGATGACGTCGCGCGGTTCGAGGGTGGGGTCGTCGGCGAGCAGCCCGACGACGACGTCCCGCAGCACCTCGACCTGCCGGGACCGCCCGTGGCACGCGTGCACCTGGACGGAGCGGTCGTCGGACCCGGCCGGCCGGGGCGGGACCGAGCCGTCGGTCGCGTCCGCGCGCAGCCGCGTCTGGAGCTCCCCGAGCAGGGTCGGCGCAGGAGGCGGCGCCGCGACCTCGGTGACCAGTGGCTGGTACGCCTTGACGCGTGCCGCGAGCTCGACCGCGTCGTTCGCCATCGACCGGAGCATCGGGTGCCGGGCGACCGGCGGGCGCTCGCGCCTGCGCTGCGTCGCGCCGAGAGGGCCGATCGCACGCCACAGGGTCAAGGACGGCGCCGGGAGCCACAGGTGCACGTCGCGCTGCTGGGCGAGCGCGGCGAGGACCGTCAGGTGCCCGGCGGGCAGCGCGGTCGGGCCGAACACGTGCAGCCGGTCCGGCAGGTCCACGAGCCCGGGCTGCTGGACGAGCCGCGCCGCCGCCGCGTCGAGCCGCACAGCGGGCGGCGGGCCGAGGCGCTCGACCAGTGCCCGCCACAGCACCGGCTGCCACGCGAGGTCGGCGGGCAGCGGCGCGCCCGCTCCGTCGTCGTCCACACCCGCGGTCCACGACCGGGCCAGCGCCGGACGTCGCACGTCGTACGCGACGAGGAGCCGTGCGAGCCGCTGCGCGAGATGCATCCGACGGCCCGCGCGCAGCTCGTCGCCGCTCGGCACGGGTGAGGCCGGCGACGACGGCGCGCCGCCACGAGCGCCCAGGTGCCGGGCGACGGTCCGGAGCCACGGCGACGCGGCGTGCTCGTCGATCACGGCGAGCACGTGCCACGCGAGGTTCTCCGGCCGCCACGGGTCGGCGTCCCGCGCGACGCCGCCGGTCGCGGCGAGGACGTCGGCCACGACGCGCGCGGGGGAGTCGAACCGGACGTTCGCGCACACGCCGTCCTCCGCGCCGCCGGCGCCCAGCCGGTGTGCGAGCCGTTGGCTCACCCACCGCTCGACGCCCCGCGTCGGCACGGCGACGAGGTCGGCCGTGAACGGGTCCGCGACGGGCGCCGCGAGCTCGTCGGCCAGCGCGGCCACCAGTGCGTCCGCCCGCTCGGCGACGTGCACGCGCAGCCCACCCGGCCGGCTGGTGGCGGCCTCGCCGTCGCGGTTGCCGCCCTCGTCGTCCACGTCTGGCACCCTAGCCACCCGGTCCCACAGACGTCGCGAGCGCGCCCGTACCCTGTGGACGTGCAGTGCTCCTACTTCGACGCCGGCGTGTGCCGGTCCTGCACCTGGATGGGCCGCGAGTACGACGAGCAGGTCGGCCTGAAGGAGCAGCACGCGCGCGACCTGCTCGCCGAGGCGTGCGACCCGGCCACGACGGTGTGGCTGCCGCCGGTCACGGGCCCCGAGTCGGCGTTCCGCAACAAGGCGAAGATGGTCGTCGCGGGCACGGTCGAGCACCCCACCCTCGGCATCCTGGACGCGGCCGGCCGGGGCGTGGACCTGCAGGGCTGCGGCCTGTACCCGCAGGACCTGCGCGCCGCGTTCCCCGCGGTCGAGCGGTTCGTCACGCGCGCGGCGGTCGAGCCGTACGACGTGCCCGCGCGGCGCGGCGAGCTCAAGCACGTGCTCGTCACGCGGGCCGCGGACGGGGCGCTCATGCTGCGTTTCGTGCTGCGCTCGCAGGAGGCCGTGACGCGCATCCGCAAGCACCTGCCGAGCCTGCTGGCCGAGCTCCCACGGCTCGCCGTGGTCTCCGCGAACGTCCTGCCCGAGCACAAGGCGGTCCTCGAGGGTGCCCTCGAGATCCCGCTCACCGAGCAGCAGACGCTCACCATGGACGTCGACGGCGTCGCGCTGCACCTGCGACCGCGCAGCTTCTTCCAGACGAACACGACCGTCACGGCCGCGTTGTACCGGCAGGCCGCGCAGTGGGTCGCGGCGAGCGGGCCGACGAGCGTGTGGGACCTGTACTGCGGCGTGGGCGGCTTCGCGCTGCACCTGGCCGCGCCGCGGGTCGTCGGGGTCGAGACGAGCGAGGAGGCCGTGGCCAGTGCGCGCACGACCGCTGCCGAGCTCGGGAGGGACGCGACGTTCGTGGCCGCCGACGCGACGGCGTGGGCCCTCGAGCAGCGGGAGGCGCCCGATCTCGTCGTCGTGAACCCGCCACGGCGCGGCATCGGCGCCGACCTCGCGGGGTGGCTCGAGACGTCGGGCGTGCCGCGCGTCGTGTACTCGTCGTGCAACCCCGTCTCGCTCGCGCGCGACCTCGCCGCGATGCCCTCGTTCGCCGTGCGCGAGGTGCGCCTGTTCGACATGTTCCCCCAGACCACGCACTACGAGGTCGCGGTGCTGCTCGAGCGGCGGCCCGCGCCGGCGCCGGGCGGGTAGGGCCGCACCGGCCCGGCCGAGGGGAGCGGGACGAACCGGACGCCGCGAGCCCGGCGGGGCCGATACAGTCCCGGTTGGCGCGCCGTGCGAACGGCATGGTCGCAGGCGTGCAGGAGACGAAGGAGCGCGACGATGAGCAACCCGGACGAGCAGCTCGGCACGCCCGACGAGAGTGCCGTGCCCCCCGGGCCGGCCGACCCCCAGGGCGTCTCCGCTCCGCAGCCGGTGGCCCCGCCGCCGTCGACGTACCCGGAGGGCTACCCGTTCGTGCAGGGCGGCTACCCGCCGCCGCCCGGCGCCTACGCGCAGGGCTACCCGCCCGGGTACCCCTACGCGCCCTACCCGCACCCGGCACAGGGCCACCCGGCGCAGGGACACCAGGCACAGGGCCACCCGGCGCAGGGCTACCCGGTACCGAGCTACCCGGCGCAGGGCTACCCGGGGTATCCGCCGGTCCCCGGGCCCGCGCCGACCGGCTACCCCGCCCCGGCCTACGCTGCCCCAGGCCATGCAGACCCGGGTCATGCGGTCCCAGGCCACGCAGTCCCGGGCTACGCGGCGGCCGGTCCCGCGCAGGGGTATGCGGGGCACGCGCCCTTCGCCGGGCCGACGACGCACGCACCGGGCGCGGGCGCGCCGCGGACGCGGGCGAGCGCGTTCCAGGGCGTGCCGGTGCGGGACTACGTGACCGACGGCGTCGCCCTGGTCCTGCTGCTCGTGACGCTCGGGCTCGGGTGGGACTTCCGGTACGCCGCGAGCGAGCGCATCGAGGTCGTCCTCGTGACCGTCGTCTCGATCCTGTCGCTGTCGCTGTTCTACCTCGCGCGCTCGGGGGCGCTTCCGCGCGGGTGGACGAACCGCACCGTGCTGACCGCTCGCGCGCTCGCGAACGTGCCGTTCGTGCTCCTCGTGCTCGTCTACGTGCTGCTCGACGTCGCCACCGCGTTCGGCGACGGTCAGCCGCAGGGGACCGTGCCCGGCGGGCTCGGCCCGGCGATGGCGATCGGTCTGGCGGGCGCGCTGCTGGCTGCGAGCCCGCGAGTCGCCGAGCTCGGCAGCCCGCGTACGGTCGACCTGGTCGTCGCCTGGGCTCGACGTGTGCTGGTGGCGCTGCTGGCCACGGCGCTGGTCCTGGCGCTCGTCAGCGTGCTGACGTTCGCGGTGCAGGCGCCCGAGCTGCTGCGCCTCGGCAGCACGCTGGTGGCGGGTGTGGTCGTCCTGCTGCTGCACGTCGCGCTCGCCGCGGCGATCGCGGCGGTCCCGCTGGCCGGCGTGGTGCGACGGTCGACGGCCTGGCGGCGGGTGCTGGTCGCGGTGGCGGCCACGGCGACGTTCGCCCTGCTCTTCTACGGGCCTCTGCACCACGAGCAGCCCGGGTCGGGGCACGCGGCCACGTCCGTGGCGCTCTGGGGGGCGGCCTACCTGGTGCTCCCCGCGGCGGGCGTCGTCGTCCTGAGCCCGGTCTGGCGCCGCCTCGTCGACCCGGCTCCGTCGCCCGAGCAGGGCTGGTTCGCCGCGGCCGTGCACGCGTGGTCCGGGATCGCGGTGGTCGCGGGTGTGCTGAGCGCGGCCCAGCTGATCGCGCTGATCGCACAGGTCGGCACCTTCGGCTTCCAGTCCGCGCAGGTCGTCCTGATCCTCGTCCTCGCGGGCGCCGCCGTCGCGGCGCTGGTCGCCCGGGCGTCGTTCGCCGCCGACCCCGCGGCCGGGCGCGCCACGGCACTCGCCGCGACCCTGGTGGTCGTCGTCCTCGGCATCGTCGCGGTCACGTTGCAGGCGCAGCGCCACGCGTGGAGCTTCCAGACCGTCGACCTCGAGCTGCTGCTGGTCGCGTTCGGGCTGCCCGCGCTCGTCGGGATCGCGCTGCTGGGGCCTGCGCCGGTGCGGGCGTGGTTCGCCGCGCACGGTGGCGGCCCGCGTCCCGCGTGGGACGACGCCGAGCCGGAGCCCGCCGCTCGGCCGACCGGCGCCTACGCCGCGCCTGCCGCACCGGCACCCGTGGCGCCCGAGGCCGTCGCGGCAGGGGGCGAGCCGGTTCCCGACGAGTCGCACGACGAGGGGCTCGACGAGGGCGTCGACGAGCTGACGCACCCCCGCGGTGCCCCGACGAGCCTGGGCGTGCCCGTGGTCGCCGAGCCGGTGGCGGATCCGGCTGGTGGGTCAGCGGCCGGTGGGTCACCGGTGTCGACCGAGCAGTCGTCGGACGAGCAGGCACGTGACGCGCGAGCCTCCGACGAGCGGGCCTCCGACGAGCAGGCCTCCGACGAGCAGGCCTCCGACGAGTACGAGGGCGGCTCGTGGTTCGACGAGTACCCGGGCGTGGACAGCGAACCGGTGCGCGCGCTCGACCCCGGGCTCGACCAGACCGTCGCGTTCCCGCAGGTGACCGCGCCCGACGACGCGGACGGCGGCGTCGCGCACGCCGCCCCGCACGGCGCGGACCGCCTCGTCGGCACGCACCCGTTCACGGTCGAGCAGGCACTCGACCCCGGGACCGAGCTCGAGGTCCTCGCGGCGATCGCCGCGCAGGCACCCGAGCTGCGCGTGCACCTCGCGTCGAACCCGTCGACCTACCCGGACCTGCTCGAGTGGCTCGGCCGCCTCGGCGACCCGCAGATCGACGCGGCGCTCGCCCGGCGCCCGGGCTGACCCGGGCAGGGCCGACGAGGCTGCGGGACTCACCCGGCGACGAGCCGGCCGATGCCGGGGTCCGGACCTGGGTCCAGGGCCCCGGCGCCGGCGCGCGCGTCAGGCGAGCGTGCCGGCCACGTCCCAGGTCACCGAGACCGCCTTGCCGGCCTTGCCGGACGCGGTCTGGGGGATCACGGAGTAGGTGACGCGGCCGTAGGCGAGCGCGAGCGACTCGAGCCCCGCGTCGTCGGCCACGCCGAGCGTGTGCTCGACGACGCGCGCGTTCGTCAGCTCCCACCGCTCGGCGACGACCTCCCGCTCGCCGCCGCGCGGGCGCTCGACCCGGGCGGTCGGCAGCCTGGTCCCCTGGACGAGCGCCAGCAGCACGCCGGGGGAGTGCCGGCCCGGCACGGTCGTGAGCCGGAGCGGCTCGGGAGCG
>NZ_LFKW01000073.1:11510-13619 GCF_001040865.1 Cellulomonas sp. A375-1
CGATCGACCGGCCCGAGCCAGTCACCGAGGGGACCGCGAGCGCCCAGCTGACGGACTGCACCTCGATCCACTTCTCGTGACCGCGGGTGCTCCCGTCGCCGTCGATCGACTCCAGCCGCAGGTACGTCGTCATCGCACAGCCCCCGCTCGTGCACACGCTCGCCACCCCCGACGCGCGCCGTCGAGGTCTCGACCAGCGTGGCACCGAGTCGGCAGCCGCGACCACGGGCGTCGCGGGTGAGATCGTCGCGGGTGAGAACCCGGCAGTCAGGCCTCCGCGCCGGGCAGGCGGCGCAGCGTCTCGCGCACGACGACGGCGGACCGGTCGGCGGCGTCGTCGACGTGCGTCGCGAACTCACCGGCCTCGACGGGGCTGCACAGGTCGCTGATGCCGCGCACGGACAGGAACGCCACCCCGAACCGGTGCGCGACCTGCGCGAGCGCGGCGGACTCCATGTCGGTCGCGAGCGCGTCGGGGAAGGCCGCGCGCACCCCCGCGACGCGCTCGGCGTCGACGAACACGTCGCCGGAGACGACGTCGCCGCGCAGCACCCGCACGTCGGCCGGCTCGGTCGACCAGCCGGGCAGCATGGCGGCCGCGGCGTGCGCGTGCTCGCGCAGCACCTCGTCGGCCGGGTAGGACGCGGGCATGCCCGGGACCTGACCGAGCACGTACCCGAACGCCCGCGCGTCGGCCCCCGTGTGGACGTGCGTGGAGCCGACGACGACGTCGCCGACGCGGACGCCGACCCCGAGACCACCCGCGCTGCCGCCGCTGACCAGCACGCGCGCGGGCCGGGCGGCGAGCGCGACGGCGGCCGCGGTGGCGGCGTTGACGAGCCCGATCCCGGCGCGGACGAGCAGCACCTGCCGTCCGCCGAGCGTGAGCAGGCGGTGCTCGGCGCCACCGGGCGCGTGCGTCGGGGCACCGGCCACGTCGGCCACCGCGACGAACGCGTCGGCCTCGACGGGCATGGCGACGACGACGACCGCGTCGAGCACGGTGGTCACGCCGTGACCGTCGACCACTGCGCGCGCTCGGCGAGGAATGCGCGTGCCGCGTCCTGCGCCCCGGCCAGCGAGTGGTGGGCGCCCCAACCGCACTGCACCTCGTTCGCCGCCGGCACCTCGTCGGCCCCGAGGACGTCCTGCAGGGTGGCCTCGACGAGCGCCAGCACGTCCTCGTAGACCCACTGCCCGGCGAGCGTGAGGTAGAAGCCCGTCTGGCAGCCCATCGGCGAGAAGTCGATGACGCGGTCGGTGTGGTTGCGCGAGTGCTCCGCGAACAGGTGCTCGAGCGAGTGCACGGTCGGCATCTCGAGGTGCGCGACGTTCGGCTGCGTGAACCGCACGTCGTACTTCTCGATCACGTCCCCGGCCGGCAGGGCCTTCGTGTCCGCGAGGCGCACGTACGGCGCGACCACGGTGCGGTGGTCCAGGTTGAAGGACTCGACGTTCATGCGGTCGGTCATCAGGGCTCCCAAGCGTTCGGTGACGGCGGCCATTGTCACTCACGCGCCTGCGGGGGCGCGCACCGCCGTCGTGCGGCGCGCAGGGTCGTCGGCTACCGTGCGCCGGTGCCCACGCCCCACGACCTCGCGCTCCCGGACGCCGCCCCGCGTCCGGCCGGTGTCGCGTCCGCCCGCGCGGGCTCCTCCGCGGTCGTCCAGGGCTTCCGGCGCGACGTCCAGGGGCTGCGGGCCGTGGCGGTCGTGCTCGTGCTGGCGTTCCACGCCGGGCTCCCGGTGCCGGGCGGGTTCGTCGGCGTCGACGTGTTCTTCGTCGTGTCCGGCTTCCTCATCACGGGGCTCGTGGCCGACGAGGTCCTGCGGACGGGCCGCCTGCGCCTCGGCCGGTTCTACGCTCGTCGGGCTCGTCGGCTCCTGCCGGCCGCCGCGCTCACGCTGGTCGCGGTCGTCGTCATGACGAGCGTCTGGCTGCCGGTCACGCGCTGGAGGGACATCGCGGGCGACGTGGTCGCGACCTCGCTGTACGTCGTCAACTGGCGCCTGGCCGACCGGTCGGTGGACTACCTCGCGCAGGACGCGGCGCCGAGCCCCGTGCAGCACTTCTGGTCGCTCGCGGTCGAGGAGCAGTTCTACGTCGTCT
>NZ_LFKW01000074.1:0-3289 GCF_001040865.1 Cellulomonas sp. A375-1
GCGCCCGTGAGCGCGGAGGCGGGGTCGACCGCGGGCACCTCGTCGACCGCGCGGCCTCGCGCACCCCACGCGGCCAGCACCCCGGCGGCGACGGGGCCGGTGCCCACCACGACGACGTCGGGCGCCTGCGTGCCCGCGTCCCCGGGCGCGTCCGGCCGTGCGGTCGCGGTCGCCTGACGCGACCCGCGACCGCTGCGCCCTGAGCGAACCTGGCGACCGGACATCGACGTTCACCTCCACCACGTGGTTACCGTCGTGGTTACGTGGGGCTCCCGCCCCGACGTCATCCTCGCAGGAGGCGCACGTGAGCCCGGACCACATCGACCCCGCCCAGCCGCCGTGGGAGCAGATGCTGCGCGCCCTGCTGGGTGACCAGGCCGACGACGCGATCGCCCAGATGCGGGAGCGCGGGATCGACCCCGCCGCGCTCGACGCGGCCGGCACGCTGCCGAACGACCCGGCCGCGATGCAGCAGGTGCTCGCCCAGGTGCAGCGGCTGTTCGCGAGCGGGGACGACCAGCCGGTGAACTGGGAGATGGCGCACGACCTCGCGCGGCAGCAGGCCGCCGTGGGCGGCGACCCGACCCTGTCACCCGCGCGCCAGCGCGAGGTGCTCGACGCGCTCTCGGTGGCCGAGCTGTGGCTCGACGCCGCGACCGAGCTGCCGCCCTCGACCGCGCCCGCACGCGCCTGGAGCCGTGCGGAGTGGGTCGAGGCCACCCTGCCGACGTGGCGCACGCTCACCGAGCCCGTGGCGTCGTCGCTGTCCACGGCGCTCGTCGACGCGCTCGGCGGCCAGCTGGGCGACGACGAGCAGGGCGACGACCCCGAGATCGCCGAGCAGCTGCGCGGGCTCGGCCTGCCCGAGGGCATGGGCCTGCCGGGCGGGCTGGCCCCCGGACAGCTCCTGCGCCGTCTCGGCTCGGCCGTCTTCGGCCTGCAGGTCGGGCAGGCGGCGGGCACGCTGTCGCGCGACGTCTTCGGCACCACCGACATCGGCCTGCCGCTGCTCGACGTCCCCGCGCCTGCGCTCGTCGCCGCCAACGTGGACGCGTTCGCCGAGGGGCTCGACGCGCCGGTCGACGAGGTCCGCCTGTTCCTCGCGCTGCGCGAGGCCGCCGCGACCCGGCTGTTCACGCACGTGCCGTGGCTGCGCTCGCACCTGCTCGACCTCGTCGAGACGTACGCACGCGGCATCTCGATCGACGTCGACCAGCTCGAGCAGGCGGTCGGATCGATCGACCCGACCGACGCCGAGGCCCTGCAGGGCGCCCTGTCGAGCGGCGTGTTCGCGCCGCAGACCACGCCCGGGCAGCAGGCCGCGCTCGGTCGGCTGGAGACCGCGCTCGCGCTCGTCGAGGGCTGGGTCGACGAGGTCAGCGCCACCGCGGCGCTCGCGCACCTGCCGCACTCCGTGGCACTGCGCGAGATGATCCGCCGGCGGCGGGCGGCCGGCGGTCCGGCGGAGCAGACGTTCGCCAACCTCGTCGGGCTCGAGCTGCGCCCGCGACGCCTGCGCGACGCGGCGACCCTGTGGGCGCAGATCGCACGCGGTCCCGGGGGCGCCGCCGCCCGCGACGCCGTGTGGGACCACCCCGACCTCATGCCCACGGCCGAGGACCTCGACGACCCCGCGGGCTACGCGGCACGGCGGACGACCGCGGCCGACGAGTCGGCCGACCTCGACCGCGCGCTGGCCGAGATCCTCGGCGAGGAGCCCGAGCAGCCCTGACCGCGTCCGGTCAGCGTCGCAGCGTCACCCCGTCGCGCTCGCCGACGGCCGGCTCGTCGCCGACCGTGACCGTCTCGTGCTCGGCGCCGGGCACTGCGTCGTGCTCGGGGTCGCGCTCGGGGTCGCGCTCGGCGTCGTCGTGCTCGTGCTCGTCCTCGTCCTCGTCGCGCTCGTCCTCGTCCTCGTCCCCGTCGCGCTCGGCGCCGCCCTGCGGCTGACCGGGACCGCGCTCCTCGAGGTAGGAGTAGCCCTCCAGGAAGCCGCGGGCGCGCTGCGTGCGCGGGTACGCCTCGAGCTCCGCCCAGAACTCGGGGCCGTGGCCGGCGTGCAGCAGGTGCACGAGCTCGTGCAGCAGCACGTAGTCGAGCACCCAGCGCGGCATGCCTCGCACGCGGTCGGAGATGCGGATCGTGCCGTCCGACGGGGTGCACGACCCCCAGCGCCGCCCCTGGTTGCCCGACCACCGCACGCTCGTCGGGACCGCACGCCCCTGCAGGTAGCGGGACGAGAGGTCCGCGGCGCGGGACGCGAGCTCGTCGTCCGACGGGCGCCTGCGGCGTTCCTGCGTCGCGAGGCGCACGAGCATCCGCCGCACCCACTCCGCCTCCTGGGCTCGCGTGAACCGCGCGGGGATCGCCACGACCGTGCGGCCGCCCTCGCGCCACGCCGTGACCGTACGCACGCGCTTGCGCGAGCGCCGGACCTCGACCTCCTGGTCGACCTGCGTCAGGTCGTACGTCGGGTGCACAGCCCGCACGCTAGCGCGACCCGCCCACCTCGACACCCTTGGGCTGTGGACGACCCGGAGCCCGACCGACACGTGTCATCACCCGCACGGCTGACGCCGGGCCCTCCGGAACCACCCGGACGGACGCACGGTGCGGCGCACCGACACGCGCGCCTCACGGCGCGCAGCGCCCGGCCTACTACTGTTGTTCGCGCTCGGGCAGGCCATCGCTCTGCCCGGCCACCGTCGGCCGCACGTGGCCCGGTGCACCGGACGACGTGCGAGGAGGACCACATGGCTGAGACCTATGCGGGCGAGTTCTACTGCGTGAAGTGCAAGGAGAAGCGTGAGGCGGAGGGCGACGTCGTCGTCTCCGAGTCGGGGCGCAAGATGGCCAAGGCCATCTGTCCCGTCTGTGGCACCAAGCTCAACCGCATCCTCGGCAAGGCCTGAGCTCCGCAGAACTCGTCCGAAGGGCGTCGTCCGGTCAGGACGACGCCCTTCGCGCTGTCCGGGGCTGTTCGGGGGCTGTCCGGGGCACAGGCCCGGACCTGTGGACGACGGGGGTCACGAGGCGCGCACCGGTGGCAGCCTGACCGCGTGAGGCTGCGGAGCGGGATGCGCGTGGTGCGCCGGGGACCGGGCGAGGTGCAGATCGGCACCGATCGCCGGTGGGCCGTGCGCGTGGACGGACTCACGTCGTACGAGGCACGCGTGCTCGCCGGGCTCGGCGACGGCGCGTCGCTCGGCCCGCTGGCCGCCGACCCCCGACTGGACGCCGTCCGGCTGGCTGCCCTGCTCGACCAGCTCGCGGAGGCGGGCGTCACCGA
>NZ_LFKW01000075.1:0-3187 GCF_001040865.1 Cellulomonas sp. A375-1
CGAGCCCGGCGCGCCGAGCCCCGGCCGGCCCGCGCGCCCGCGGCGCCGCGAGGGCCGCGCGGAGGCCGAGGAGGACGCGCTGGTCGACGCCCAGGTGCCCGACGAGCCCACGCGCACCAGCACCTGACAACGGCCCGCGCGGGCGTCCGAGGCCGGGCGGGCGCCGGGTCAGGCGAGCGTGATCAGGTCCAGGTAGTCGGCGTTCCAGAGGTCCTCGTCGCCGTCCGGGAGCAGCAGCACGCGCTCGGGGTCGAGCGCCGCGACCGCGCCCTCGTCGTGGCTGACCAGGACGACCGCGCCCTTGTAGCCGCGCAGCGCGGCAAGGATCTCCTCGCGGCTGGCCGGGTCGAGGTTGTTGGTCGGCTCGTCGAGCAGCAGCACGTTGGCCGACGACACGACGAGGGCCGCGAGCGCGAGACGCGTCTTCTCACCGCCCGACAGCACACGCGCAGGCTTGTCCGCGTCGTCACCCGAGAACAGGAACGAGCCGAGCACCGAGCGCACCTGGGTGTCAGTCAGGTCCGGTGCGGCCGACCGCAGGTTCTCCACCACGGTGCGCGTCAGGTCGAGCGTCTCGTGCTCCTGCGCGTAGTAGCCGAGCTTGAGCCCGTGCCCCGGGTGCACCTCACCGGTGTCGGCCTTCTCGAGGCCCGACAGCAGCCGCAGCAGCGTCGTCTTGCCCGCGCCGTTGAGGCCCAGCACGACGACTCGCGAACCGCGGTCGATCGCGAGGTCGACTCCCGTGAAGACCTCCTGCGAGCCGTAGGACTTCGACAGGTCGGACGCCGTGAGCGGCGTGCGGCCGCACGGCGCGGGGTCAGGGAACCGCAGCCGCGCGACCTTGTCGCTCACGCGGGCCTCCTCGAGTCCCGACAGCATCTTCTCGGCGCGACGCGCCATGTTCTGCGCGGCGACCGCCTTCGTGGCCTTCGCGCGCATCTTGTCGGCCTGCGCCAGGAGGACCGCGGCCTTCTTCTCGGCGTTCGCGCGCTCGCGGCGGCGGCGCTTCTCGTCGGTCTCGCGCTGCAGCAGGTAGGCGTCCCAGCCGAGGTTGTACTGGTCGAGCGCGGCGCGGTTCGCGTCGAGGTGGAACACCTTGTTGACGGTCGCGCGCAGCAGCTCGGCGTCGTGGGAGATCACGACGAAGCCGCCCGAGTACGCCTTGAGGTAGTCGCGCAGCCAGGCGATCGAGTCGGCGTCCAGGTGGTTGGTCGGCTCGTCGAGCAGCAGCGTCTCGACGCCCGAGAACAGGATCCGGGCGAGCTCGACGCGGCGGCGCTGACCGCCCGACAACGTGCCGAGCGTCTGGGACAGCACGCGGTCGTCGAGGCCGAGGTTCGCGGTGATGCGGTGCGCCTCGGACTCGGCGGCGTAGCCGCCCGCGGCGGTGAAGCGCGCCTCGAGCTTGGTGTAGCGCGCCATCGCCTTCTCGCGCGCGGCGTCGTCGCCCTCGGCCATGACGACCTCGGTCGCGCGCATGTTGCGCACGATCTCGTCCAGGCCGCGCGCGGACAGCACCCGGTCGAGGGCGAGCATCTCGAGGTCGCCCGTGGCCGGGTCCTGCGGCAGGTAGCCGACCTCTCCACGCGTGATCGAGCCGCTCGTCGGCTGCGACTGGCCGGCGAGAGTCTTGGTGAGGGTCGTCTTGCCGGCGCCGTTGCGACCGACGAGGCCGATCCGGTCGCCGGCCGCGATCCGGAACGAGGTCTCGGCAAGAAGCTCGCGTGCGCCGATGCGCAGGCCGACGCCATGAGCGGTGATCACGTGGTGGTTTCCTCCGGAAAGCCCGCTCACGTGTTGGGCGGGCGCACAAACGCCAACAATCTTAACGACCGCTAGCGTGACGACCTGCCGCTATTTCCGACGGAGGCCCCGGCGCGCACGCGCGAGGAGGGTCCGTCCCAGCGCGACGGGCCCGTCGAGCCCGATCGACGACAGCCGAGCAAGCCGACCCGAGGGAGCAACACCCGTGGCCGACGCACGCGAGCACGACATCCTGACCGCCCCCGGGGCCACCGGCCCGACGCAGACGACCGACGCCGCGCGGCCCGACGACGCCGTGACGCATCTCGCAGCGCCCGACCCCCTGAACGACCCCGCCGCGGTGCTCGACGCCGCTCTGCCCGCCCCTGTCGAGCGTCCGAGCACCATCGCCACCGACCTGGCGCTCGTCGCGACGTTCGCCGCGTTCCTGGCGGTGTGCGCGATCATCCCGGGGATCCCCACCGGTACCGGCGTGCCCGTCACGCTGCAGACGTTCGGCGTGGTCCTCGCGGGGCTCGTCCTGGGCTGGCGCCGCGGCACCCTCGCGGTGCTCCTGTACCTCGCCGTGGGTCTCGCGGGCGTCCCCGTGTTCTCCGGCGGCGCGAGCGGGCTGGCCGTCCTGGCGGGCCCGAGCGCCGGCTACCTCGTGGCGTTCCCGTTCGCCGCCGCGCTCGCCGGCTGGCTCGCCGGGGCGGCGCGCACCGCGACCGGTCAGGCGCGGTACCTCGTCCTGGTCGCGAGCGGCGTGATCGGCACCGCACTGACCATCCACCCCGCCGGCATCGTGGGCATGGCTCGGTACTTCCACGTGGACGTGTCCGAGGCGTTCGGGTGGGGCGCCGTGTACTTCCCGGGCGACGTCGTGAAGAACCTGCTCGCCGCCGGCGTCGCGACGGCGGTGTTCGCGCACTACCCGGACCTGCTGCGCCGGCGTCGCTGATGATCGAGCTGCGTCAGGCGCTGGTCACGGCCTGGACCCCCGACCCGTCGGGCGGTCCGGACACCGTGACGCGACTGCTGGGCCCGGTCTCCCTCACGATCGCCGAGCGCAGGGTCGCGGTCGTCGGCGCGAACGGGTCCGGCAAGTCGACCCTCGCGCGGCTGCTCAACGGGCTGGTCCTGCCGTCGGCCGGGTCCGTCGTGATCGGCGGCCTGGACACCGCGAAGGACGGGCCCGCGGTCCGGCGCCGTGTCGGGTTCGTCTTCACGGACCCGGACGCGCAGCTCGTCATGCCGACGCCCGTCGAGGACGTCGCGCTCTCGCTGCGGCGCACCGTGCGGGACGCCGCCGCACGTGAGGAGCTGGCGCGCGCGGCGCTCGCCCGGGTCGGCCTCGCCGACCGCGCGGACCTGCCCGTGCACGCGCTGTCCGGCGGGCAGCGTCAGCTCCTCGCACTGACGAGCGTGCTCGCGACCGAGCCCG
>NZ_LFKW01000075.1:3250-11646 GCF_001040865.1 Cellulomonas sp. A375-1
CCGACGACGCTGCTCGACCTGCGCTGGCGCGCCGTGGTCGACGACCTGCTCGCGAGCCTGTCGCAGCAGGTCGTCGTCGTGACGCACGACCTCGACGCCGCGCGCCGGGCCGACCGCGTGCTCGTCGTCGACGACGGGTCGGTCGTCCACGACGGCGCGCCGGAGCCGACCGTCGCCGCGTACGAGGCCCTCATGCGGACGGCCGCCCGACGATGAGCACAGACCCGACCGCCGCTGCGCCAGGCGGTTCCGCCGCTGCGCCGATGGGTCCCGTGCCGGTCGGTCCCGCGCTGCCCGGTACCCCGCTGCGTCCGGCGTGGTCCGGCCCGCTCGGCCTGCACCAGCCGGGCACGTCGCCCCTGCACCGCGCGCCGGCGGCCGCGAAGCTCCTCGCCCTGGCCGCCGCGGGCACCGCCGTCGTGCTCGTGCGCGGTCCGCTCAGCGCGGCCGTGGCGCTCGGCGTGGCGGTCACGGCGCACCTCGTCGCCGGCCTGCAGTGGCACCGCACCCGGCGCGGGCTCGTCGGCTTCGCGATCGTCGCGCTCGTCGTCGGCGTGTACCAGACCTGGGCACGCGGGTGGCAGGTCGGCTTCGAGACCGCGGCCGACCTGCTCGCCCTCGTCCTGCTGGCGACGGTCGTCACCGCGACCACGCGCGCCGACGACCTGCTCGACACCCTGCGCCGCGCCGCCCGACCGCTGCGCCACGTGGGGCTGTCCCCGGAGACGGTCGCGCTCGCGGTGAGCCTCATGCTGCGCTCCGTACCCGTGCTCGTGCAGGCCACCCTCGAGTCACGAGACGCTGCGCGCGCCCGCGGCCTGGACCGCTCACCGCGCGCGCTCGTCGTCCCGGCAGCCGTCCGCATGGTCGGTCACGCGCGGGCGACGGGCGAGGCTCTCGCCGCCCGCGGGCTGGGTGAGGACGACCTCTCCGCTGGACGCGCGCGGGGCGGCGACGAGGACTAACGTCCTGGTCGTGACGTTCCAGGAGGGTGGCAGCTTCGGCGGCGGGCGCGTGCAGTCGCGGCGCTCGGGCGCGGGCAGGGGCATGGCGATCGGCGGCGGCGTCGGCGGCCTCGGGCTCCTGGTGATCCTGGCGATCACGCTGCTGTCCGGCGGCAACGTCGACCCCGGGGCGCTGCTCGGCGGCGGCGGCGAGCCCGGGAACGACTCGACCATCGGCGCGTGCACGGCCGAGCAGGCGAACACCGACCGCGCCTGCCGACTGTCGGCGACGCTCGACTCGCTCGACACCTACTGGTCCTCGACGATGTCCGACGCGAGCGCCACCATCCCCGAGGCCGTGGAGTTCACCTCGGCGGTCTCGACGGCATGCGGTCAGGCGTCGTCGGCCTCGGGCCCGTTCTACTGCCCCGGCGACCAGACCATCTACCTCGACCTCGGCTTCTTCGACGAGCTGACCAGCCGGTTCGGCGCCGAGGGCGGGCCGCTCGCGGAGATGTACGTCTACGCGCACGAGTACGGCCACCACATCCAGAACGTCACCGGGGTGTTCGGCCAGGCCGACCGCGGTGGCTCGGGTGCCGAGTCGGACTCGGTGCGCGTCGAGCTGCAGGCGGACTGCTACGCGGGCATGTGGGCCGGCAACGCGGCGACGACGAAGGACCCCGACACGGGCGTGACCTACCTCGAGCCCATCTCGGCCGCCGAGCTCGCGCAGGCGCTCGACGCGGCCGCGGCCGTCGGCGACGACCACATCCAGGAGCAGTCCGGCACGAACGTCAACCCGGACTCCTGGACGCACGGGTCGAGCGAGCAGCGGCAGCGGTGGTTCACGACCGGCTACGAGCAGCGCGACCTCGCGGCGTGCGACACGTTCGCCGCTCGCACCCTCTGACGTCCGGCAGACTCGCCCCATGAGCACCGACGAGAGCGCTGCCCGCGTCGCGGTCTACATCGACTTCGACAACATCGTGATCTCCCGCTACGACCAGGTCCACCGGCGCGGCGCCTTCCAGTCCGACGACGCGCGCAAGTACCGCCTCGACGCCGACGGCGACGTCCCGACGAAGCTGCGCACCGCACGCGTCGACGTCGACGCGATCATCGACTACGCGTCGTCGTTCGGCCGGGTCGTCGTGAGCCGCGCGTACGCGGACTGGTCCCAGCCGGTCAACGCCGGCTACCACCAGCAGCTCATCGACCGGGCCGTCGACCTCACCCAGCTGTTCCCCGTGGGCCCGCGCATGAAGAACGGCGCGGACATCCGCCTCGCCGTCGACGTCATCGAGGACCTGTTCCGGCTCGTGGACGTGACGCACGTCGTGATCGTCGCCGGCGACTCGGACTACATCGCGCTCGCGCAGCGTGCCAAGCGCCTGGGCCGCACCGTGATCGGCGTCGGCGTCGCGGGCTCGACGAGCCGCTCGCTCATGTCCGCGTGCGACGAGTTCGCCGACTACGACGCCCTGCTCGACACGAGCACCACCCCCGAGGACGACGACGCGGACGACGCGCCCCCCGTGGCGCCCGCGACCACCGACGACGCGCCGGAACGCGCGGGTTCGGCAGCCGGGCAGGTCACCGCCAATGACGCTCCGGCTCCCGCCGGGGACCGCGCCGCTCAGCGGCGCGCCACCCAGCTCCTCATGCGGGCCATGCGCCTCATCCACGCCAAGAAGGACGACGAGCCGTGGCTGTCGTACGGCGAGGTCAAGAACCAGATGATGCGCCTCGACCCGGCGTTCGTCGAGCGGCCGTTGGGCTACTCGTCGTTCAGCGACTTCGTCGCGTCGCGCGCGAGCATCGTCGAGATCTCCAAGGAGTCGGCCAAGCACCAGCCCCGCGTCCGCCTGCGCCCCAGCTACCGCTGACGGCGGTGTGACTCCCTGGGTGGACCACACCGCCGTCAAGGCGGCAGCCCTAGGCGCGAACCCGTCCGTCGACCGAGGCGAACCGTGCGCGGACGAGACGCCCTGCCGCTGCGCCCACCGTGCGCGGTGCACGACCGACCGTCGCCAGCGCCTGCACGACCTCGCGGCCCGCGCGGTCCAGCTCCGCACGTGCCCGCGCCCGCCGCGCGCGCGCCTGCTCCGCACGGAGGACCCGCGCGAGCTCGTGGACGTCCGCCAGGACGGCGCTGCGCGCCGCATGGTCCTCGGGCGCGAGGACGCGCAGCCACTCGGCGAACCGCGCGACCCGCGCCCCGGCGTCGCGCGGGACGAGGTCGAACCGCTCGACGTCCTCGTACGCGATGGCCGGGACGAACCCGCCCGTGCCCGGACCCAGGTCGACCACCGGCACACCGAGCATCACCGCACGCGCGAACACAGGGGCCAACCGCTCCTCGCGCGCGACGCGAGCGGCGCGGATCGACGCCCATGCGGCGTCGCCGGGATCCGACGCACCGCCTGCCCGCAGCGGACCGGGGCCCGGCCGACCTGCCCGCGACCGCCCGGTCCCCGCACGGCGCGACACCTCGGACTCCAGCCACGTGCAGTCGTCGCACAGCGTCTTGGTGACCTTGAGGAGCGACTGGCCCCAGTCACCGACCAGGCACGCAGTGCACAGCTCCCCGGTGGTGATGAGGCCGACCCGGTTCCGGGCCGCGTCGGCCACCTTCGCGGGGTCGGGGCGCAGCTCGACGAGACCGTCGGCACGCAGGAACTTCTCACTCATGGGTGTACTCCCCTTCGCACTTCCCGACGGCGGTCGCCGTCGGGCCGGTCTTCCTCCGGGGGCACCGTGCGCGAGTGTGCGCGGTTGCCGGACCAGCACGCGGAGGGCGTATCGCTGGTCGCTCTTGACCTGGGGAGACGCTAACGCGGTGCGCGACGCACCAGCAAGGTGCGACGCCGCACGTCACACGAACGCAGGCGACGCGACTAGACCACCGCCGCGACGTGCTGGTCCTGCCGCGCGAGCAAGCGGGCGAACGGGCCGCCGGCTCGCGCGAGCTCGTCGGGCGAGCCCTCCTCGACGACGCGACCGCGGTCGAGCGCACCGCCTGATCGCCCTGTCGGGGCGCTCCAGCGCCGAACGTCGCGCAGGCGTTGCGTCTCGCCGTCTCTCGGTCTAGCCTGTTTCTCGTTATGGGAAACAGCACAAGTCGAGAAACGCAGGTGGTCGTTGACGCTCTGGCGAGCGTCAACGCGCTGCTTCCTGCGCCCTGGGCACTCACCGCGCGGACCGACGCCGAGACGGTCGACCAGCGCTTCGACGCGGTCGTCGACCTCACCGGACCCGTCGGCGCTTCCGCTCGACTGGTCGTCGAGGCCAAGCGCTCCGCGTCGGTCTCGTCCGCAGCGATCGTGTCCACCCTGCGCGACATCGGACGAGCCGCGGCCCTGCCCGTGCTCTACGCATCGCCATACATCGGTCCGGCACTACGCAAGGCGCTCGCTGCCGAAGGATTCAGCTATGCCGACGCGACCGGGTGGGTTCGGCTCGCCCTCGACGATCCCCCGGTCGTGGTGACCGGCCAGGGCGCCGCCAAGGCTCCCAAGGATCGGGCGAGCAGCGCCGTCACCCGCCTGAACGGCGTAGCGGCGAGCCGCTCGATCCGTGCACTGGCGTCGACAGACGCGCCGGTCGGCGTCCGCGAGCTCGCGGCCGCTGCCGGAGTCTCCCCGGGCTCGGTCTCGAAGCTGCTGGCCACCCTGGTGGCCGAGGGGATCGTCGAACGCGACGAGGCGGGCAAGATCACCTCGGTTCGTCGCCGGGACCTGATCCGGCGCTGGACCCACGACTACTCCTTCCCCTCCACCAACCCCGTCGTGGCGTACTTCATCGCGCCCCGCGGACTGCCCCGCGCCATCGATCGGCTCGTCGACGTCGCGCCCGTCATGCTCACCGGCTCGGCGGCTGCTCGCACGCTGCTGCCCGACGGTGCCACGCCGGTCGCGCCGATGAGGCTGCTCGCCCTGTACGCCACCGATCCTCGAGACCTCGCGCGCAGCCTCGGTCTGATCGACGCCGACCCCACGACGGCCAATGTCGTCATCGCCGCGCCGGCCGACCAGCGCATCCTGCCCGACGACGGCGTGGCCGTTGCGCCGGCGCCTCTCGTCGTCGCCGACCTGCTCACCCTGCCCGGGCGTGCCGACGCCGAGGCAGAGCAGCTCATGGACAGCCTGGAGGCAACCGACCCGGCATGGAAGGACGACGATGGCTCTCGATCCTGAGTACGTGGCAGCCCGTCGCGTCCTGATGGACGCCCTCGACGCCCTCGAGGGACACCGGGACAACCTCGTCCTGGTCGGTGCGCAGGCCGTGTACCACCACACTGGCGACGCCGAGCTGAACGTCCCGGTCATGACCACCGATGCCGACCTCGCCATCGACACCGCCGGCCTTGCCGACGCCCCCGAGATCGGTGAGACCTTGCGAGCGGCCGGGTTCACTCCGGGACCGAACCCCGGCCACTGGGTCGCCCTGAGCGCCGTCGCGGTCGACATCATGGTCGCGCCCCACCAGTCCGGCAGGACCCGACCCTCGGCGCGTGCGGCACATCTCGTACCGCACGACGAGCTCACCGCCCGCATCGCCCACGGACTGGAGCCCGCGCTCGTCGACAACGTCGCCGTCAGGATCGACTCGCTCGACCCGGCAGACGCCCGCACCTTCGACCTGCGAGTGGCGGGCCCCGCAGCGCTTCTGACCGCCAAGGCAATCAAGATCGGTGAACGGCTCGACCAGGCAGCGGCCCGGCCCGACCGGCTCAAGCAGAAGGACGCGCTGGACGCGTTCCGGCTACTGCAGGCCGTTGAGACCGCCGATCTGGTGCGGGGCTTCAGGGCGCACGTGCTCGAGCCGCACGCCGCGACCGCTTCCCGCACGGCGCTCGCGTTCTACCAGGCGCACGCCTCCACACCCACAGGGCTCCTCCCGGAGCTCGCGACCGCGGCCGCGCTCGATGACCCGTCCGTCGCTCCCGCGTTCACGTCGCTCGTGACCGACCTCCTCGAGTCGATGGGAGGGTCGGTGCTCGTCTGACGGACACGCAACTGATCGCGTCGCGCACGAGCATCGTCAAGGTCGTCAGGAGTCGACCAAGCACCTGCGGGGCGTCCGCCTGCTCGCACACGCCCATCACACCGCCGACTCACGACTGACCTCTGCGATGCTCGGGCGGGCGCGAGCAGGGGTGGTGGCCGAAGGCCGCTGGGGACAACAGAAGGCGGTGGACGAATCGTTCGTCGTCCACCGCCTCCGTGGTGTTGCCTCAGATGTTGAAGCCCAGCGCTCGCATCTGCTCGCGACCGTCGGACGTGATCTTCTCGGGGCCCCACGGCGGCATCCAGACCCAGTTGATCCGGAAGCCGTCGACGATCCCGTCGAGCGCCTGCGCCGACTGGTCCTCGATGACGTCCGTCAGCGGGCACGCCGCCGACGTGAGCGTCATGTCGATCACCGCGGTGTTCTGCTCGAGCGAGACGCCGTACACGAGTCCCAGGTCGACGACGTTGATGCCGAGCTCGGGGTCGATGACGTCACGCATGGCCTCCTCGACGTCGGCGACCGTCGTGGGCGACGGGCTCGACGGCGTCGTGGCCGGCGGTGTGGTGGGGGTGCTCATGCGTCCTCCCTCTCGGTGCGGGTCGCACCGGTCTTGATGAGCGCGTCGTTCAACGCGACCCAGCCGAGCAGGGCGCACTTGACGCGCGCCGAGAACTTGCCGACGCCCGTGAAGGCCGCCGCGTCGCCGAGGGCCTCCTCGGCGTCCTCGTCGTCCAGGCCCTGGCCCTTGGACTGCATGAGGTCGCGGAACGAGCCCGCGAGCCGGTCGACCGTCGTCAGCGGCTGGTCCACGACGAGGTCGTGCAGCACGGAGACCGATGCCTGCGAGATCGAGCAGCCCTGGCCGTCCCAGCGCACGCCCCGCACGACGCCGGCGTCGTCGACGTCGACCTGCAGCGTGACCTCGTCGCCGCACGTCGGGTTCACCTGGTGCGACTGCGCGGTGTGCGCGCCCGTCACCGCGTCCCCGAGGCCCCGGCCGTGCGGGTACTTGGCGTGGTCCAGGATCACCTGCTGGTACAGCTGCTCCATCGAGCTGCTCATGCGACTCCTTCGCGGTCGTCCGTCAACCCGAAGAACGTCCGGACCCCTGCCAGTGCTTCCCGGAACACCGCGATCTCCTCGTCAGTCGTGTACACGGCGGCCGAGGCGCGCGCGGTCGCCGCGACGCCGAACCGACGGTGCAGCGGCTGCGCGCAGTGGTGACCGACGCGCACCGCGACGCCCGCGTCGTCGAGCACCTGGCCGACGTCGTGCGCGTGCACGCCGTCGACGACGAACGAGACGGTCGCGAGGCGGTCGCGGGTGTCGGTCGGGCCGATCACGCGCACGCCCGGGACGGACGCGACCGCGTCGAGCAGCAGACGGGCGAGGTGGGCCTCGTGCGCCGCGACCGCGTCCATGCCGAGGTCCGCCAGGTACGTCGCGGCCGCGCCCATCGCCACGGCCTGCGAGACCATCTGGGTGCCCGCCTCGAACCGCTGCGGGGGCGGCGCGTACGTCGTCTCCGTCATGGTGACGACCTCGACCATCGACCCGCCGGTCGTGACGGGCGGCATCGCCTCGAGCAGCTCGCGCCGCCCGTACAGCGCGCCGACGCCCGTCGGGGCGAACATCTTGTGGCCGGAGAACGCCGCGAAGTCCACTCCGAGCGCGTGCAGGTCCACCGGCAGGTGCGGCACGGACTGGCACGCGTCGAGCACCGTGAGCGCACCGACCTCGCGTGCACGCGCGACGAACGCGTCGACGTCCGTGATCGCACCGGTCACGTTGGACGCGTGCGTGAACGCCAGGACGCGCGTGCGGTCCGTGACGACGGTCGCGAGCTCGTCGGTCCGCAGGCGTCCGTCGTCGGCCACGCCGATCCAGCGCAGCGTCGCGCCCGTGCGCGCCGCGAGCTCCTGCCACGGCACGAGGTTCGCGTGGTGCTCGACCTCGGTCACGACGATCTCGTCGCCCGGGCCCAGCGCGAGGCGGCTCGCCGCCGCTCCCCCGCGCCCGAGGCTCGCGTTCGACATCGCGTACGCGACGAGGTTGATCCCCGCGGTCGCGTTCGTCGTCCAGACGATCTCGCCCGCCGAGGCGCCGACGAACGACGCGACCCGCGCCCGCGCGTCCTCGAACGCCTCGGTGGCCTCCTCGGCGAGCTGGTGCGCGCCCCGGTGCACCGCGGCGTTGCGCTGCAGGTAGAAGTCCTGCTCGGCGTCGAGGACCACGTCGGGCTTCTGCGACGTGGCTCCCGAGTCGAGGTACACGAGCGGCTTGCCGCCGCGCAGCGTGCGCTCGAGCAGCGGGAAGTCGGCCCGCACGGCCGCCAGCTCGGCGGCCTCCAGGGTGGTGCTCACGGCGTTCCCCTCGATTCCTCGACGGCTGCGCGTGGGCGAGAGCCGTGGCTCTCGCCCACGCGGGGGGAGGGGG
>NZ_LFKW01000075.1:11707-23787 GCF_001040865.1 Cellulomonas sp. A375-1
GTTCTCGAGGCGCTCGGCCAGCTCCGGGCCGCCCTCCTCCGCGATGCGCCCGTCGACGAACACGTGCACGAAGTCGGGCTTGATGTAGCGCAGGATGCGCGTGTAGTGCGTGATGAGCAGCACACCGACGTCGGTGTTGGCCCGCACGCGGTTGACGCCCTCGGAGACGACGCGCAGCGCGTCGACGTCGAGGCCCGAGTCGGTCTCGTCGAGGATCGCGATGCGCGGCTTGAGGAGCTCCATCTGCAGGATCTCGTGGCGCTTCTTCTCACCGCCCGAGAAGCCCTCGTTCACCGAGCGCTCGGCGAACGCGGAGTCCATGCGCAGGTCGGCCATGGCCGTCTTGACGTCCTTGACCCACGTGCGCAGCGGCGGCGCCTGGCCGTCGATCGCCGTCTTGGCGGTGCGCAGGAAGTTCGACACCGACACGCCCGGGACCTCGACCGGGTACTGCATCGCGAGGAACATGCCGGCGCGGGCGCGCTCGTCGACCGACATCGCCAGGACGTCCTCGCCGTCGAGCAGGACCGTGCCGCTCGTGATCTGGTACTTCGGGTGGCCAGCGAGCGAGTACGCGAGCGTGGACTTGCCCGAGCCGTTGGGGCCCATGATCGCGTGCGTCTCGCCGCTGTTCACGGTCAGGTCGACGCCGCGCAGGATGGGCTTGGCGCCCTCCTTGGTCTCGACGCTGACGTGCAGGTCGCGGATCTCCAGGGTGGTCATGCGGGGTGTGCTCCTCGGTGGAAGGTCAGAGGGTCCGGTCCACGTCGACGAGCACGCGCTCGCCGTCCAGCGTGACCGGGTAGACGGGGACGGGGGTGACGGCAGGCGGGCTGAGCGGCTTGCCGGTGCGCAGGTCGAACCGCGAGCCGTGCAGCCAGCACTCGATCGTGCAGCCCTCGACCTCGCCGTCGGACAGCGAGACCGCGCCGTGCGAGCAGATGTCGCTGATCGCGTGCAGCTCACCGTCGTCGTCGCGCACGAGCGCGACCTCGACGGTCCCGGTCTCCGCCTCGAGCTCGACGCGCAGCGTGCCGCCGGTCGGCACGTCGGACGCGTAGCAGGCGAGCTGTGCGGTCATGCGTGCTGACCGACCGCGTCGACACCCCGATCGGGTGCGGCCTGCGAGGTCGCGCCGTCGAGCACGGACATCGACTTCTCGAGCTCGTCCTCGATCGCGGCGATGAGGCGCTCCTCGATCTCGGGAACGCCGATCTCGTGCACGAGCTCGGCGAAGAACCCGCGCACGACGAGCCGACGCGCGTCGGGCTCGGGGATGCCCCGTGCCCGCAGGTAGAACAGCTGCTCGTCGTCGAACCGACCCGTCGCGGACGCGTGCCCCGCGCCCTCGATCAGGCCGGTCTCGATCTCGAGGTTCGGCACGGAGTCCGCGCGCGCCCCGTCCGTCAGGACGAGGTTGCGGTTGAGCTCGTACGTGTCGGTGCCCTCGGCCTCGGCCCGGATCAGCACGTCGCCGACCCACACCGTGTGCGCTCCAGCACCCTGCAGCGCGCCCTTGTAGGTCACGCGGCTCACGCAGCTCGGCACCGCGTGGTCGACGAACAGGCGGTGCTCCTGGTGCTGCCCGGCGTCCGCGAAGTACAACCCGAGCATGGTGACCGAGCCGCCCTCGCCGGCGAACTCCGCGTCGGGCGTCACGCGCACGACGTCGCCGCCGAGCGTCACGACGATGTGCTTGACCGTCGCGTCACGGCCGACCTTGAGCCGGTGCGAGGCGGCGTGCACGGAGCCCTCGGCCCAGTCGTGCACGGACACGACCGTGAGGTGCGCGCCGTCCTCGGCGACGATCTCGACCGTCTCGGTGAGCGCGGCGTGGCCGACGTGGTCGATGACCACGGTGCCCTGCGACATCGCCTCCGCACGCACGACGAGGTGCGCGGCGCTCGGCTCGAGCGGCGCGTCCTGCGTGCCCGCGCCCTCGACGCCCTCGATGCGGATCGACGTGACCTTCGACGTCACGGCCTCCTGCGGGATCGTCACGAGCGTGGCACGCGGCGCCGAGGCCCACGCGACGGCCGCCGCGCGGTCCCCCGGCTTGCCGACGACACCGAGACGCGCGTCGCCGCGGTCGACGATCTCTACCGCGACCTCGGGCGACTCGACGACGGTCGTCAGGACGCCGTGCCCGTCGAGCACGCCGTCGGTGTCCGCGGCGAACAGCGGCGCGAGCCGGGCGACGGGAGCGAACCGCCACTCCTCCTCGCGACCGGTGGGGACGGCGAAGTCCGCGACGTCGAAGGACGTCTTGCGCTCGGCGCGCGAGGCCTCCGGCACACCGCCCACCCCGTGCGTGTGCGCGCCGTCCGCGACCGCGCGGGAGTGGTCGGTCGCCAGGCCCGACTCGTTCGTGGTGGTCGTCATCAGCCGACGGCCCCTTCCATCTGCAGCTCGATGAGGCGGTTGAGCTCGAGGGCGTACTCCATGGGCAGCTCGCGTGCGATGGGCTCGACGAACCCGCGCACGATCATCGCCATGGCTTCCGTCTCCGGCATGCCTCGGGACATGAGGTAGAACAGCTGGTCCTCGCTCACGCGGGACACCGTGGCCTCGTGGCCCATCGACACGTCGTCCTCGCGGACGTCGACGTACGGGTAGGTGTCCGAGCGGGAGATCTGGTCGACGAGCAGGGCGTCGCACAGCACGTTCGACGCGGAGTGCGAGGCCCCCTCGAGGATCTGCACGAGACCGCGGTACGACGTGCGCCCACCGCCGCGCGCGACCGACTTCGAGACGATCGACGACGACGTGTGCGGTGCGGCGTGCACCATCTTGGAGCCGGCGTCCTGGTGCTGACCCTCACCCGCGAACGCGATCGAGAGCGTCTCACCGCGCGCGTGCTCGCCCATGAGGTAGATCGCCGGGTACTTCATGGTGACCTTGGAGCCGATGTTGCCGTCGACCCACTCCATGGTCGCGCCCTCGGCCGCGGTCGCCCGCTTGGTCACGAGGTTGTACACGTTGTTCGACCAGTTCTGGATCGTCGTGTACCGCACGCGGGCGTTCTTCTTGACGATGATCTCGACGACCGCGGAGTGCAACGAGTCCGACGAGTACACCGGCGCGGTGCAGCCCTCGACGTAGTGCACGTACGAGCCCTCGTCGGCGATGATCAGCGTCCGCTCGAACTGGCCCATGTTCTCGGTGTTGATCCGGAAGTAGGCCTGCAGCGGGATCTCGACGTGCACGCCCGGCGGGACGTAGACGAACGAGCCGCCCGACCACACCGCGGTGTTGAGCGAGGCGAACTTGTTGTCCCCGGGCGGGATGACCGAGCCGAAGTACTGCTCGAAGATCTCCGGGTGCTCACGCAGGCCCGTGTCGGTGTCGAGGAAGATGACGCCCTGCTCCTCGAGCGACTCCTGGATCTGGTGGTACACGACCTCGGACTCGTACTGCGCCGCGACGCCGGCGACGAGGCGCTGCTTCTCGGCCTCGGGGATGCCCAGGCGGTCGTACGTGTTCTTGATGTCCTCGGGCAGCTCTTCCCAGCTCGTCGCCTGCTTCTCCGTGGACCGCACGAAGTACTTGATGTTGTCGAAGTCGATGCCCGACAGGTCCGCGCCCCACCAGGGCATGGGCTTCTTCTCGAACATCCGCAGCGACTTCAGGCGCGTCTTGAGCATCCACTCCGGCTCGTTCTTGAGCCGGGAGATCTCCCGCACGACGTCCTCCGACAGGCCACGCCTCGCGGTCGCGCCGGCGGTGTCCGTGTCGTGCCAGCCGTAGTTGTAGCTGCCGATCGAGGCGATGGCCTCGTCCTGCGTCATCGGCTGTGCCGGGTCCTGCGTAGGTGCGCTCATGCGTTCGTTCCTTCCGGGGCGAGCACAGGGGGGGTCGTGACGGTCGTGGGGTGGGCGGTCAGGCTGACCGCCACCGGGATGTTCGTCGTGCAGACGTGGCCGCCGCCGGCGAGGGTCGCGAGCCGCTGGACGTGGACACCGAGCAGGCGAGAGAAGGCTCGTGCCTCCGCCTCGCACAGCTGCGGGAACTCGTGGGCGATCTCCTGCACCGGGCAGTGGCCCTGGCACAGCTGGACCGCGCGCCGGCCGGGGACGGTGCGGGCCGTGGCGGCGTAGCCGTCGCCCGAGAGCGCCTGTGCGAGCGCCTCGGTGCGGGCGGCGAGGTCGCCCTCGGGAAGTCCGTCCAGCGCGGGTGCCAGTCGTGCCTCGAGCTCGGCGACGCGCTGCGTCGCGAAGGTCTCGACCGCGTCCGGCCCGACCGTGTCCGCCAGGAACCGCAGTGCCTGGGCGGCGATCTCCGCGTAGCGGTGCGACAGCGCCGTCTGGCCCTGCGGGGTGACGACGTAGTGCCGTGCGGGGCGGCCGCGGCGGACCGGACCGACGCCCGAGCCGTCGTGGACGGTGATCTGCGCCGTGCTCTCGAGGACGCCGAGGTGGCGCCGGATCGCCGCGGGAGTCAGGTCGAGGCAGGCGGCGAGCTCGGCTGCCGTGATCGGCCCCTCGCCGGCGACGAGCTGAAGCACGCGCTGGCGCGTGCTGGCGTCGCTCGAGTCCTCGGGCGGGGCGGTCGCCGACAGGGGCGCCTGCGTGGCGCGCTCCTCGTGCAGGACGTCGCTCATCTCACCTCCCTACGCACCGCGTGCGGAACCCAGAACATCATTCGGAAACATGGTTGTTGCCAAATTCCATCTTGGCAAGCAAGGCATGCCTTCGCCCGGGCCCGACCCACGTGACGTGCGGCACGCCACCGCGAGGGGCCCGCGGCCACCTAGACTGCTCGACCGTGCCCGCAACCGAACTCGTCGAGCACGCCGTCGAGGTCACCGGCCTCGTCAAGCGGTACGGCGACCGCGCCGTCGTCGACGGCCTGGACCTCGTCGCCCGCCCTGGCGCCGTGACCGCGGTCCTCGGCCCCAACGGCGCCGGCAAGACCACGACGATCGAGTGCTGCGAAGGGCTGCGCAAGCCCGACGGCGGTGCGGTGCGGGTCCTCGGACTCGACCCGCACGAGGACGCCGCCGCACTGCGCCCCCGCGTCGGCGTGATGCTGCAGGACGGCGGCCTGCCCACCGGGATCCCCGCGGCACAGATGCTCGAGCACGTCGCGCGCATGTACGCCGACCCACGCTCGCTCGACGAGCTCACCGAGCGTCTCGGGCTGGCGTCGTTCGGGCGCACGACCGTGCGGCGCCTGTCCGGCGGCCAGCGTCAGCGCCTCGCGCTCGCCGCGGCCGTCGTCGGACGCCCGCAGGTCGCGTTCCTCGACGAGCCGAGCGCGGGCATGGACCCGCAGTCGCGCCATGCCGTGTGGGACCTCGTGCGCGAGCTGCGCGACGAGGGTGTCGCGGTCGTCCTGACCACGCACCTCATGGACGAGGCCGAGGACCTCGCCGACCACGTCGTGGTCGTCGACGGCGGCCGGGTCATCGCGCAGGGTTCGGTCCGCGACCTCGTCTCCTCGAGCGACGACCGCACGCTGCGTCTCGACGCCCCCGCAGGCCTCGACGTCGCGGCGATCACGGCGGCGCTCGCGCGGCCCGGCATCGCCCCGCTCGACGTCGCCGAGGTGTCGCCCGGTGCGTACACCGTGGTCGGTGCCGTCGAGCCGTCGACCGTCGCGAGCCTAACCGCGTGGCTCGCCGAGCGCGGCGCGCTGGCGACCCGGCTGACCGTGGGTCGGCGCACGCTCGAGGACGTCTTCCTCGACCTGACCGGACGGACCCTGCGATGACGACGAGCCACGCCGGCGCGGCGTCGCCCCGCGCGCGGGTCCTCGCCCAGACCGCCTTCGAGGCGCGCGCGATCCTGCGCAACGGCGAGCAGCTCCTCGTGACCGTCGTCGTCCCCGTGCTCGCGCTCGTCGGGCTCGTGAGCGTCGACGCGCTCGACGTGGACACCGGCGGGCTGAGCCGGATCGACTTCTTCACGCCGGGCATCCTGGCGCTCGCCGTCATGACCTCGTCGTTCACGTCGCAGGCGATCGCCTCCGCGTTCGACCGGCGCAACGGCGTCCTGCGGCTGCTGTCGACCACGCCGCTCGGCCGGGGCGGGCTGCTCGTCGGAAAGGTGCTCGGCGTGCTCGTCGTCGAGCTCGTGCAGGTGCTGGTGATCGGCCTGACCGCGGTCGCGCTCGGGTGGCGGCCGTCCGCGGTCGGCGTCGCGCTCTCGCTCGTCGCCGTGCTGCTCGGGACGGCGGCGTTCACGTCGCTCGCGCTGCTCGTCGCGGGGACGCTACGCGCCGAGGCCGTGCTCGCGGTCGCCAACCTCGCGCTCCTGCTGCTCGCGTTCGCGGGTGGCGTCATCGTCCCCGCCGACCGTCTGCCCGGGGCGCTCCAGCACCTCGCGCTGCTGCTGCCGTCGGGCGCGCTGGGTGAGGCGATGCGCGGTGCGTTGCAGACAGGTGCGCTGCCCGCGTGGTCCGTGGTCGTGCTCGTGGGATGGACCGCCGCGCTGGGCTGGGGCGCCGCGCGCCTGTTCCGCTGGCACTGAGCCACCGCGCGACCCTGCCCGATGTCACACCCGGCCCGCCGGGCAGCACGCCGAGCCGCCTCGTCGCGCGGCCTAGGCTTGGCCCCGTGAGCGCGAGCCCCCCTGATGTCCGTCCCGCCCCCGCGCGCCGCGCGTGGGACGCCCTGCTGGCCTGGCTGCGCGCGCACGTGCGCACCGTGCTCGTGGCGAACCTCCTGCTCCAGATCGCGATCGTGGGCACGGGTGGCGCGGTGCGCCTGACCGCCTCCGGCCTCGGCTGCTCGACGTGGCCCCAGTGCGAGCCGGGCAGCTTCGTGCCGCAGCTGCACGACGCGACGACCTACCACGTGTTCGTCGAGTTCGGGAACCGGCTCATGACGTTCGTGCTGACCGCCGCCGCGGTGGCGGTCGTCTACGTCGTGTGGGGCGACCGGGACCGCGTGCGCTCCTACCGCCTGCTGGGCTGGGTGCCGATCGCGGGGGTCGTGGCGCAGGCCGTGATCGGTGGCGTGCTCGTGCTGCTCGAGCTCCCCCCGATCCTCGTGTCGCTGCACTTCCTCGTGTCGATGGCACTGGTCGCGGGCTCGCTCCTGCTGCTGCACCGGCACGACGAGGGTGACGGACCCGCGGTGGTCGTCGTCGACCCGGCCACCAGGCTCCTGGCGGACGTGGTGGCGGTGCTCCTGGCCGTCGTGCTCGTGCTCGGGACGCTGACGACCGGCGCGGGGCCGCACTCGGGTGACGACGAGGTCGGCTACCGCCTCGCGGTCGACCCGATGCTCATGGCGAAGATCCACGCCGCGGCGGTCTGGGCGTTCGTCGCCGTGCTGCTCGTCGTGCTGTGGCGCACGCGCCCCTCCGGACCGTCGGGCGCACGCGCCGCCGCGACGCACCGCGCGGCCGTGGTCCTGCTCGTGCTCTCGGTGCTGCAGGGCGCGATCGGCTACGTGCAGACCGCGACCGGACTGCCGATCGCGCTGGTCAACCTGCACCTGATCGGCGCCGCCCTGCTCGCCGCGGGTGGCGCGCGCGTGTGGCTGTGCACCCGCACGCGGGGCGTGCCGGACGCGGTCGAGCCGGCGCGGGTCGAGCCGGGGTCCGCCGCCGCGCGCTGACGCCGCAGGGAACAGATCCGACAAACGGGGTGCCGAGTGTCGGCGGTCACACCTACAGTCGCGGCATGACGGATGACCACTCGGGCCCGCGCGCGGGCCGGCACTCCACGACCGGGCTGGCCGCGCCGCCCGGCACTCCGGCAAAGGCTGCCGTCGCCGCTCGCGGGCTCGTGAAGAGGTACAAGGACGTCGTCGCGCTCGACGGCGTCGACCTCACCGTTCCCGAGGGCACCGTCCTGGGTCTGCTCGGCCCGAACGGGGCGGGCAAGACCACCACGGTGCGCATCCTGGCGACCCTGCTTCAGCCTGACTCGGGCACAGCTGAGGTGGCCGGGATCGACGTGCTGCACCACCCTCGAGCGGTCCGGCGCAAGATCGGGCTCTCGGGTCAGTACGCCGCGGTCGACGAGTACCTCACGGGGTACGAGAACCTCGAGATGATCGGCCGCCTCTACCACCTGGGCAAGGCGCGCTCACGCGAACGCGCGCGCGAGCTGCTCGCGCAGTTCCGCCTCGACGAGGCGGCCGACCGGCCGTCGCGCACGTACTCGGGCGGCATGCGCCGACGGCTCGACCTCGCCGGCGCGCTCGTGGCGAGCCCGCCGGTGATCTTCCTCGACGAGCCGACCACCGGCCTCGACCCACGCGGCCGCGCGGAGATGTGGGAGGTCATCCAGACGCTCGTCGCGGGCGGGACGACTCTGCTGCTGACCACCCAGTATCTCGAGGAGGCCGACGTCCTGGCGGACGACATCGTGGTGATCGACCACGGCAAGGTCATCGCCCAGGGCACAGCCGACCAGCTCAAGCTCCAGGTCGGCGGCGAGCGCCTCGACCTCACCGTCGCGGACGAGACGCTGCTCGAGCAGGCAGCGGCCTTGCTCGAGCCACTCGGCGTCGGCAAGCCCACGCTCGACGCGAGTCGCCGGTCGCTGCTCATGCCGGTCACCGGCGGCGCCCGCACGCTCACCGAGGCGCTGCGGCGGCTCGACGACGCGGGGATCACGCTCGACGACGTCGGCCTGCGCCGGCCCACGCTCGACGACGTGTTCCTGACGCTGACGGGACGCCCGGCCGAGGACGACGAGACCGAGACGAAGGGAGACGCGTGATGGCCTTCCCGACCGTGCTGAGCGACGCGCACGTCGTCGCCAGGCGCAACATCATCAAGATCAAGCGCGTCCCCGACCTGCTGGTCTTCACGACGCTCTCGCCGATCATGTTCGTCCTGCTGTTCGCGTTCGTGTTCGGCGGCGCGATCCAGGTGCCCGGCGGCACCGACCCGAGCGCGTATCGCGAGTTCCTCATGGCGGGGATCTTCGCGCAGACGGTGATCTTCGGCGCGACGATCACCGGCGCGGGCCTGGCCGAGGACGTGAAGAAGGGGATCATCGACCGCTTCCGGTCCTTGCCGATGGCGCCGTCCGCCGTGCTCACCGGGCGGACGATGTCCGACGTCGTGAACAACGTGCTGGTGCTCATCGTCATGTCGCTCACCGGGCTGCTGGTCGGCTGGGCCATCCACAGCTCCGTGGGCGAGGCGCTCGCGGGGTTCCTCCTGCTGATCGTCTTCGCGTACGCCGTGTCGTGGATCATGGCGTGGCTGGGCATGCTCGTCCCGAGCGTCGAGGTCTTCAACAACGCGACCTTCATCGTGATCTTCCCGATCACGTTCGTCGCCAACACCTTCGTGCCGCTCGAGACGCTGCCCAAGGTGCTCCAGACGTTCGCCGAGTGGAACCCCGTCTCTGCCGTCACGCAGGCGTCCCGCGAGCTGTTCGGCAACATCCCCGCGGGAGTGCCCGAGCCGACGGCCTGGCCGCTGCAGAACGCGACGCTGTACACGCTGATCTGGACCGTGATCATCCTCGCGGTGTTCATCCCGATCGCGAACCTGCAGTACCGCCGCAGCACGAGCCGCTGAACGACGAGGGGCCGGTGCCCGACGCTCGTCGCGTCAGGCACCGGCCCCTCGTCGTCGCGTCGCCGCTCAGGGCGTCGCGGGCTCGAGCGTGTCCCAGCCGCGCGCGCGAGCGGCCACCGCCGCGAGCACGCCGATCGTCGTCGTCGGGCTCGCGAACCGGTCGCCGAGCACGCCCGCGACAGCCTCGTCGAGCGGCACCCACCGGGCCACCATCGCGGCCTCCTCGTCCTCCCGTGCGAAGCGGTCCGCCTCGGGGACGGGCGACAGGTCGCGGGCCACGAAGACGGTGATTCGCTCCGAGGAACCGCCGGGCGTCGTGAAGAACTCGACGAGCCGCCACCAGCGACCGGCCACCAGGTCGGCCTCCTCGGCGAGCTCGCGCGCCGCGGCCCGCACCGGGTCCTCGCCAGGCACGTCGAGCAGTCCCGCGGGGGGCTCCCACAGGACGTGCGCGACCGGGTGCCGGTATTGCGACAGCAGCAGCACCCGGTCGTCGTCGTCGAGCGCGATCACCGCGACCGCGCCCGTGTGCGCCACGTACTCACGCACCACCTGCGACTCACCCAGGTCGACGCGGTCGCGCGCGAGGTCCCAGACACGGCCGTGGTAGACGACCTCGTGCTCGAGGACCTCGTGCCGCGCCGCGACGTCCCGGACGGGCTCGTCGGACCCGACGCCGCTCGTCAGCTCTCGTCCTGCCGGGCGAGCGCCGCCGCGACCAGACCCGCGAACAGCGGGTGGGCACGGTTCGGGCGCGACTTGAACTCCGGGTGCGCCTGCGTCGAGACGTAGTACGGGTGCACGTCACGCGGCAGCTCGACGAACTCCACCAGCGAGGTGTCGGGCGAGACGCCCGAGATCACCAGGCCGGCCTCCTCGAGCTGCGCGCGGTAGGAGTTGTTGACCTCGTACCGGTGGCGGTGCCGCTCGGAGATCCGGTTCGCGCCGTACGCCTCGGCGACGACCGAGCCGGGCGTGAGGACCGCGTCGTACGCACCGAGACGCATGGTCCCGCCGAGGTCGCCCTCGCCGCCGACGATCGCCAGCTGCTCGGCCATCGTCGCGATGACCGGGTGCGCGGGGTTGTCGTCGAACTCCGAGGAGGACGCTCCGTCGAGGCCCAGCACGTTGCGGGCGTACTCGATGACCATGCACTGCAGGCCGAGGCAGATGCCGAGCGTCGGGACGCCGTTCTCGCGCGACCAGCGCAGCGCCCCGAGCTTGCCCTCGATGCCGCGCACCCCGAAGCCGCCCGGCACGAGGACCGCGTCGACGCCCTCGAGCGCCGACTGCGCGCCCGCCGGGGTCTGGCAGTCGTCGGACGACACCCAGCGGATGACGACCTTCGCGTCGTGGTGGAAGCCGCCCGCGCGCAGCGCCTCGGTGACCGACAGGTACGCGTCCGGCAGGTCGATGTACTTGCCGACGAGCGCGATCTCGACGCGGTACGCCGGCTCGTGGACGCGCTTGAGCAGCTCGTCCCAGCCGCTCCAGTCGACGTCGCGGAACGGCAGGCCGAGCCGCTGCACCGCGTACGCGTCCAGACCCTCGGCGTGCAGCACGCGCGGGATGTCGTAGATGCTCGGCGCGTCCTTGGCGGTGACGACGCCCTCGGTGTCGACGTCGCAGAACAGCGCGATCTTGCGCTTGATGCTCTCGGGCACGTCACGGTCGGCGCGGAGCACGATCGCGTCAGGCTGGATGCCGATGCTGCGCAGCGCGGCGACGTAGTGCTGGGTCGGCTTGGTCTTCAGCTCGCCCGACGGGCCGATGTACGGCAGGAGCGAGACGTGCAGGAAGAACACGTTGTCGCGGCCGAGGTCGTGGCGCACCTGGCGGGCGGCCTCGAGGAACGGCAGCGACTCGATGTCGCCGACCGTCCCACCGATCTCGGTGATGATCACGTCGACGCCGTCTTGCGCCTGCGCCCGCATGCGTGACTTGATCTCGTCGGTGATGTGCGGGATGACCTGCACGGTGTCACCGAGGTACTCGCCGCGGCGCTCCTTGGCGATGACCTGGGAGTACACCTGGCCCGTCGTCACGTTCGCCGACCCGACGAGGTTCACGTCGAGGAAGCGCTCGTAGTGCCCGACGTCGAGGTCGGTCTCCGCACCGTCGTCGGTCACGAAGACCTCGCCGTGCTGGAACGGGTTCATCGTCCCAGGGTCGACGTTCAGGTAGGGGTCGAGCTTCTGCATCGTGACCGTCAGGCCACGGGAGCGAAGGAGTCGGCCGAGGCTGCTCGCCGTCAGGCCCTTGCCGAGAGAAGAGGCAACTCCCCCGGTGACGAAGATGTGCCGGGTCAGATGGTCCGACCGCCCGGTGAGTCGGTGCGCGCGCTCTGTCACGGGATTCCAGCCTACCCGACCGCTGGGCCCATGGATGCGGCCGACGCGGTGAGTCGGCCCACTCCCGGGTGACCCGCGCCTCGTCGTGCCATGACGGCGCTCACTCGTCCGGCAGCTCCACGACCGGGGCGGAGGCCGGGACGGGCGTCCGCTCGACCCGCAGGACGTCGACGGCGGTGCGCCGGTCGAGCAGCGCGACGGCACCCGCGACGACGACCAGCGCCACCACGGCCCCGCCCGC
>NZ_LFKW01000075.1:23896-29265 GCF_001040865.1 Cellulomonas sp. A375-1
GTGTCGGCGACCCAGCGGCCGGCGGCACCGGCCACCGTGACGGCTCCGGCGAGGACCGCGAGCGTGCGCACCACGCCCGTGAGCGCGCCGCCGCCCGCAGCACGACGCAGCAGCACGAGCGCGCTGCCACCTCCCGCGAGCATGCCGATGCTGCTCGCCGCCCCGATCGCCACCACCGCGCCGCCCGCGGGGACCTGTGCGCGCACGAGCACCACCGCGGCGACCGCCACCACGCCCCAGCCGACGACGTTGGCGGCGACCGCCAGCCGCCCCCGCTCGAGCGCGTACAGCGTGCGTGAGACGTGGAAGAGCAGGGCGAAGCCGACGAGCCCCGGCATCATCCAGGTGAGCGCAGGACCCATCTCGTCGGCGACCGTGGCGTCGTCGGCGACCACGGCGAACACCGTGGCGACGGCGGTCGCGGCCGCGACCACGACCGCGACGCCCGCGCCGGCCGCGATGAGCACGCCCCGGGTCGTCACCGCGGCCATCCGCGCGAAGCCCACGCGGTCGCCCGCCGAGGCGCGTGCGGCGATCCGCGGGAAGGACGACGTCGCAAGCGGCACGACGAGCACCGCGTACGGCAGCAGGTAGACCTGCTGCGTGTAGAGGAACCGGGTGAGCGTGCCCTCCTGCGCGTACGGCTGCCACCACGCGACCTTCATGATGACGAGCAGCGCGAGCTGCTGCGCCGCGACGGCCCCCACGCCCGCCAGCGCGAGGTGGCGCAGGCGTCGGCCCACGCCGTGCGGGAACCGCAGCGTCGGGCGCAGCCGGACGCCGAGCCGCCGGACCGGGACGAACATCGGCAGGCACATCGCCGCCACCCCGAGCGTGGTCCCCCACGCGAGCACGTCGAGCGCCTGGCTCTCCAGGGCCGCGGGGTCGGACTGCTCGCCGTTCGCGAGCGCGCCGTAGACGACGTAGGTCGTCATGACGACGAGCGAGGAGATGACCGGCGCGAACGCCGGCCAGAAGAACCGCTTGTGGGCCTGCAGGACCGCGTAGAGCAGGACCGCGACGCCGTAGAGCGGGACCTGGACCGCGAAGACCAGGATGAAGAACCTGATGAGGTCGACCTGCTCGGGGGTGTGGGCCAGCGCGTGCGCGATCGGCGTCGACAGCGCCGCGAGCAGCACAGCGAGCGGCGCCAGGACCAGCAGCGTCCAGCCGAGCGCACCGGACGCCGTGCGCTCGACCTCGCGCCGGTCACCGCGCGCGATCGGCCCCGTGAGCAGCGGGACGAGCGCGCCCGCGAGGGCACCCCCCGCGGCCACCTCGAACAGGACGTTGGGCAGCAGGTTCGCGGAGTTGTACGCGTCGCCGATCACGCCGGGCCCGACCTCGGACGCCTGCAGCAACCACCGACCGAACCCGAGGAGCCGCGACAGCACGGTGACCGCCGCGATCATCGCCGCGGCGCCGGCCAGCCCGCCGAGCGCGCGGCGAGCAGCCGGGCTCACGCGCTCGGAGCCGGCGCGTGCACCGGCCGGCGACCCCACCGGTCGATGTCCCGCAGCACGGGTGTCGCCTCGATGACCGCGGTGAAGCTCACCTTCTCGCTCACCACGGTCAGCCCGACGGTCGCCGCGAGCGCGGCGAGGCGGACGGCACGCGGGGCCCCGAGGACGAGCGCCGAGCCGAGCGCCGCCCCCAGCGCGTTGGCTCCACCGTCGCCGAGCATGTCGGTCTCGGCGAGGTCCTGGTCGGCCGCGGCGGCCGACGCCCCGACGATCGCCGCGGCGGCCGGCCCACCCGCGCCGGGTGCGAGCACCATCGGGACGGCCGCGATCGTGGCCGCCTTGAGCGCACGCCCGGGCCGCAGGTCGAGCAGGTTGAGGAGGTTCGCGGTCGAGGCGATGAGCGCACCGGAGACCGCGACGTCGGTCCCCCACCCCACCAGGCCGCGGCGGATGCCGTCGTCGCCCGTACGCGGGGTCGCGACAGCGGCCGCCAGCAGCGCTCCCGCACCGATCCCGAGGACCTTGAGCCCGCCCGTGGTGACCCGGCCCTGCGCGAGCGCACCGAGGTGCCCGCGCAGGCCCTTGCGCCGGTCGTCGAGGTCCTCAGCGAGGTCGTCGACGATGCCGAACGCCGCGCCCGCCGCCGTCGCGATCCCGACCGCACCCGCGGCCCGCGCGCTGGGCGCGGCCACGACCGCACCCGCGACGAGACCCGCCGCGACGGCCGGCCCCTCGAGCATGCTCACGGGCTCGCCGCGGTGATTCGTGCGGAGCCAGCGCTGCTGACCGCCGGGCGCGTGCTCCTCGAGCACCGCGCGCACCACGGCGGTCACGGTCCGTGCCGTCGCGACCGCGCCGAGCCTGCGCCCGATGCTCACCCACCGCTCCCCGGGTCGGTGGTGGCCTCGCCGCTCGCGTCGCCCGAGCCGTCCGGCGTCTGGCTCTCCGAGCTCACGACCGGCGTCCGGTCGACGGGCGCGAGCACGACGACCGGCGGGACCGCGGTCTCGTCGTCGCCGAACCCGTAGTGGCCGTTGGTCCCGGCGATCCGGGCCGCGAGCGCGAGCGGCGTCGACACCTGCCCGGTGACCACGTCAGCTCCCGAGACGGTCGTGAGAGCCGCGGCGAGCGTCTCGTCGCCGAGCACGGCGTCGACGAGGCTGCCGTTGCCTCGCTGGCCGTCCGCGAGGACCGCACCCTCGGACAGGTCCTGGGCGGCGCTCAGCACCGCGACCTGCGCCGCGAGCACGTCAGCGTCCGACTCCGCGTCCACGCCGGGGGTCGGCGTGGCGGCGCCGTCGACTGCAGGCGCGGTGGGGACGCCGAGCACGACGACCGCGTCGGCACCGGTGACGACCGGGTCCGCGAGCGTGATCATGGGGTTGTCGCCCTGCGACAGGATCGCCAGGACGTTGGCCGCGTCTGCCGTGAGCGTGTCCGGCGAGGCCGGGTCGGCACCCGTGAGCCCCTGCACGAGTGCCTGCGCGAGCTGCTCGTCGAGCGTGGCGTCGTCGGCCGGCGCGGGGTCGAGGTTCTCCAGCAGGAGACCGACGAGCGCGTTGCGGAACGAGCGCAGGTCGGGGTCGTACCACGCGTCGGTCAGCGCGGCGTGCGCCGTGACCGTCGCGCCGGCCTGCGAGAGCCGGTCGTCGATCGCGGTGCGCTCGCCCTCCGGCACGTCGCCCAGCGCGATCACGGCGACGCGACGGTCGGCCAGCGCGCCGGACAGCAGCGCAGGTCCCGAGGCGTCCACGAACTCCTGGGCGTCGGCGAGGTCGCCCGACGTCACGTCGAGCTGCGTGCGCAGCTCGTCCTTCTCGGTGCGCAGCTGGTCCACCTGGCCGGTGAGCGTGTCGCCGATCGTCTCCTTGAGGGGACCGGCGCCCAGCGCGATGCCGACGGCGAGCGCCAGGAACACCGAGATGAGCGAGACGAGGTGATAGCGGAAGTCGATCACGAGGTGGTCTTTCCGTCGGTCCGGTGGGTGCTCATGCGCCGCCTCCGAAGAGGCCGCGGACCCACGAGGTGAAGTCGTCGATGCGCGCACCCATGAGGCCGAAGAACGTCTGGCCCGCCTCGGTCGAGGCGAGCGCGACGCCCAGGGCGAGCAGGCCCGCGAGCACCAGGAGGGTGAGCTGGAGGTTGGAGATCCGCTGGCGGTACAGCCGCGAGACGCCCTTGGCGTCGATGAGCTTGCCGCCGACCCGCAGGCGGGTGAGGAACGTGCTCGCCATGCCCGAGCGGCCCTTGTCGAGGAACTCGACGAGCGTCGCGTGCGTGCCGACCGCGACGATCAGCTCGGCGCCCTTGTCGTCGGCCAGGAGCATCGCGACGTCCTCGCTCGTGCCGGTCGCGGGGAACACGACGTGCGGGACGCCGAGCTGCTCGACGCGTGCGATGCCGGGGGCGCGACCGTCCCGGTAGGCGTGCACCACGACCTCGGCACCGCAGCCGAGCGCACGGTCGGAGACCGAGTCCATGTCGCCGACGATCATGTCCGGCCGCCAGCCCGCCTCGAGGATCGCGTCCGCGCCGCCGTCGACGCCGATGAGCACCGGGCGGTACTCGCGGATGTACGGGCGGAGCGTGACCAGGTCTTCCTTGTAGTGGTAGCCGCGCACCACGATCAGCACCTGTCGCCCGTCGATACGCGTGTCGATGTCCGGCACGCCCACGCCGTCGAGCAGCAGGTCCCGCTCGCGTCGCAGGTAGTCCATCGTGTTCGCCGCGAACGACTCGAGCTGGACCGACAGGCCCGCGCGAGCCTCCTCCATCGCGAGCGCGACGATCGCCTCGGTCTGCTCGACGCCCTCGGCGACGAGCGTGTCACCGTCGTACACCGCGCCGTCGAGCACCCGTACGTGATGGCCCTCGGGGATCGCCATGACGTCGGGCCCGAGGTCGTCGACCAGCGGGATGCCCGCCTCGATGAGGATCTCCGGACCGAGGTTGGGGTAGCGGCCGGAGGTCGACCGTGCCGCGTTGAGCACCGCCGCGGGCTGGCACGCGACGAGGGCCTCGGCCGAGACGCGGTCGAGGTCCTCGTGGTCGATCACGGCGACGTCGCCGGCGCGCAGGCGCTTGGTCAGCGACTTGGTACGGCGGTCGACACGTGCGGACCCGGCGACCCCGGGTTCAGGCGTGGGTGGGCGACGACGCAGCGTAGATCTCATCGTCGGTCATCGTCCCACGGCTGACAGGTCGAGGAGCTCCGCTGCGTGCGCGCGTGCCGCGTCCGAGTCCTCCTGACCCGAGAGCATGCGGGCGAGCTCGCGTACGCGGCCCTCGCCCGTGACCGACGTCACGTCGGACGCCGTCACGACGTCCACCCCGTCGTGTGAGGACTTCGTGACGACCAGGTGATGATCTGCGAAAGCAGCCACCTGCGCCAGGTGCGTCACGACCAGGACCTGGGCGTCGCGAGCGAGCGCAGCGAGCCGCCGGCCGACCTCGACGGCGGCCTTGCCACCGACTCCGGCGTCGACCTCGTCGAAGACGAACGTGCCCGGTCGGTCACCGCCGGCGCCCTCCGCGAGAGCCACCTCGAGCGCCAGCATGACGCGCGACAGCTCACCGCCCGACGCCCCCTTGCCGAGCGGGCGCGCGGGCGCCCCGGCGTGCGGCACGAGCAGCATCGAGACGTCGTCGACGCCGTACGGGCCGGGCTCGTCGGTCGGGGCGACGCTCACCACGATGCGCGCTCCCGCCATCGCCAGGCCCGCGAGCTCGGCGGAGACGACCTTGGCGAGGCGCTCGGCGGCGGCGGTCCGCGTCGCGCTGAGCGTCCCCGCCAGCGCACCGATCCGCTCGTCGAGCGTCGCGACCTGCGCCCGCAGCTCGTCGATCCGCTGATCGCCGCCCTCGAGGTCGAGCAGCCGCAGACCGGCCGTGCGCGCCCACTCGAGC
>NZ_LFKW01000075.1:29337-36854 GCF_001040865.1 Cellulomonas sp. A375-1
GCGCGCGTGAGGGTCGCGAGCTCGGCGCGGCGCTGGTTGACGACCTCGAGCCGACGCGGGTCGGCCGCCAGGTCGCCCGCATAGGCCGCGAGCTCGGCCGCGGCGTCGGCCAGCAGGTAACCGGCCTCCCCCACCCGCGTCGCGAGCTCGGCGAGCGCCGGGTCGTGCGACGCGACGTGCTCGAGCGCCCGACGAGCGTGCTCGACCAGATCCGCGGCGCTGGCCGCCTCCGCGCCGCTCTCGTCGCCCGCGAGCGCGGTGTGCGCCGTCGCCGCCGCCACGCGCAGCTCCTCGGCGTGCGCGAGCCGCTGCTCCTCGGTCGCGAGCTCGACGTCCTCGCCCGGCTGCGGGTCCACCCGCTCGACCTCCGCGAGCCCGAGCCGCAGCAGCTCCGCCTCGCGGGAACGGTCCTGGGCGCGGTCGACGAGCTCGGCCAGCTCCTGGCGCACCCGCGCACGCTCGGCCCACGCGTCGCGGTACTCGCGCAGCGTGCGGCCGTGGTCGGGACCCGCGAACTCGTCGAGCGCGGCCCGCTGGTGCGCCGACGAGCGCAGCCGGGCCTGGTCCGCCTGTCCGTGCACCGTGACGAGGGACTCGGCGAGCTCCGCCAGCACCGACTGCGGCACCGAGCGCCCACCGACGAACGCGCGCGACCTGCCCGTGCCCGACTCTCCCGCCGCGCCGACCGTGCGCACGAGGAGCAGGCTGCCGTCCTCGTCGACCTCGCCGCCCGCCTCGAGAGCGCGGGCGACCGCGGCGTGGTCCGCGTCGAGCACGACCCGCCCCTCGACGGACGCACCGGACGCGCCCGTGCGCACCGTCGCAGGGTCGGCCTTCCCGCCCAGGAGCAGCGACAACGCCGTGAGCACCATCGTCTTGCCCGCGCCGGTCTCACCCGTGAGCACGGTCAGTCCGCGCCCCAGCGTCACGTCGGCGGTGCCGATCACCCCCAGGTCGGCGATCCGGATCTCCTCGATCACCGAGCACCCACCTCGTCGTCGAGCCCCGTGCGACCCGCGCCGGCCGCGTCCTGACCGTTCGAACCTCCGGCGGCCTCGTCCAGCACCGCCTCGTCACGGTCCGCCTCGTCGTCGACGCCCGCGGACGCGAGCCCACGCCACCCCTCGACGGGCAGCGCGAACTTCTGCACGAGCCGCGTCGTGAAGGGTGCAGGCGAGAGGCGCGCGAGCCGCACGGGCACGTCACTGCGCGTGATCTCGACGCGTGACCCCTGCGGGATCTCGACCGTACGACGCCCGTCGCACGTGAGCTGGCCCGGCGACGGCGAACGCTCGAGCACCTCGAGCGCGAGCCGGCTCGCCGGGCCCACCACGAGCGGGCGCGCGAACAGCGCGTGCGCGGCGACCGGGATGAGGATCATCCCGTCGACGTCCGGCCACACGACAGGCCCACCCGCGGAGAACGCGTGCGCGGTAGAGCCCGTCGCCGTCGCAGCGACGACGCCGTCGCACCCGAAGCTCGACAGCGGTCGTCCGTCGACCTCGACCGCGACCTCGAGGACGCGCGAGCGGTCACCCTTCTCCAGCGCCGCCTCGTTGAGTGCCCAGTCCTCACGCACGTCGCCGTCGGGCAGCAGGACGCGCACGTGCAGCGTGACACGCTCCTCGACCTCGAAGTCCCCCTCCGTGAGCCTCCGGACGGCCTCGCCGACGTCGTCCCGCTCGCTCTCGGCGAGGAACCCGACGTGCCCCAGGTTCACCCCCAGCAGCGGCACCCCCGTACCGCGCGTCAGCTCCGCGGCGCGCAGGATCGTGCCGTCGCCGCCGAGCACCACCGCGAGCTCGAACTCGGGCAGGTCGGTGGCGACCGCGTCCTCGGCAGCCAGCACGGCCTCGATGCCGGCCGACTCCAGCACCCGCACGGCCTCGCGCGTCGCGGCGACTGCCGCGCGCCGGCCGCGGTGGGTGACGATCACGGCACGCCGCGTCACAGCTCACCTCCGGGATCCTCGCCGCGCACGACGTGCGCGATCCGCTCGACGGGGACGTCCGACGAGCGCTGCGGCCGCAGCCACAGGAAGTACTCGACGTTGCCGCTCGGGCCGGGCAACGGGCTCTGGACCACTCCGCGGACCGTGAGCCCGAGCTCGGCTGCCGCTCGCGCCACGCCGACGACGGCGTCCACCCGCAGCTCCGGGTCCCGCACGACGCCGCCCGAGCCCAGCCGCCCGCGACCGACCTCGAACTGCGGCTTGACCATCACGAGCAGGTCCGCGCCCGGTGCCGCGACCGCGACGAGCGCAGGCAGCACGAGCGGCAGGGAGATGAACGACAGGTCGGCGACGACGAGCGTCGGTGCGGGCACGACGTCACCCGCTGCGAGCGTGCGGACGTTGACTCCCTCGCGCACGTCGACGCGCGGATCGCTGCGCAGCCGGTCGACGAGCTGGTCGTGACCCACGTCGACCGCGCACACCGATGCGGCACCGCGGCGCAGCAGCACGTCGGTGAACCCGCCCGTGCTCGCGCCTGCGTCCAGGCAGCCCCGGCCGGCCGGGTCGAGCGCGGGCAGCGCGTCGAGCGCGCCGGCGAGCTTGTGTCCCGCGCGCGAGGCGTAGTCCGGGCCGTCGGTCGACGCGACCTCCACGCCCAGCTCGGGAGTCACGTGCGTCGCGCTGCGCCGTGCGGGCCGCCCGTCGACCGTGACCAGGCCGGCGGCGATGAGCTCGCCCGCCTGCCGGCGCGAGCGAGCCAGGCCGCGCCGTACCAGCTCGGTGTCGAGTCGCGTGGTCACGCCGTCAGCCCTGGGCCTCGGCCAGCCGGTCCTGCAAGGCGCCGTGCACGGCGTCGAACGCCGCGACGTGCGCGGGCAGAGGGCGATCGGTCAACCCGTCGAGCGAGCGCAGCGCCTCGTCCACGGCGCCGTCGCCGGTGAGCCCGCCCGCGGTCGCGTGATCGGACGTCGAACCGTCGGGTGCCGCGCCGCCGTCGCCCCGCCGCGCGTCGGCCACCGTCACAGCGGCCGCATCGCGAACGGCCGCCGCGCTGACGCGGGCCGAGAGCGCGGCCGGCGACGGCACTGCGGCACGCTGCGTGTCGTCGTCCACCGTGTCGGCCTCCTCGTCGCGCTGGGCGCCCCGCGGGTCGCGGGGTCGCTCGTCCTGCTCGGTCTCGCGCCCCGGCACGGGCTCGGTCCACGGCCGCGCGAGCGGTCGGGCTCCTCGTCCTGCCGGGCGCCTGCCTGACGTGTGCGTCGGGCTCGCCCCACGCTACCCGCAGGGCCCGACGAGCCGGGGTCGCGACCCACAGGCACGCGACACCCGGACCTCGTCGGACGAGCCCGAGCGTCCGACGACGTCAGGCGAGGTCGGTCGCAAGCTCCGGGACGGTCGCCTCGTCGAGGGTCTCGCCCGCGTCGACCGCGGCCCACGCAGCGGCGCACGCGGCGCGCACGACGTCCAGCTGCGACGCGGTCGAGTCGTCGCCGCCCCGCCCGAGCTCGAGCGCGCCGCCGACGACGCGCGCCGACGCCTCACGGCACGTCCACCACCCGTCCGCGGCGGGGACGGGCTCGGGGTGCGGCTCGTGCAACGCACGCAGGTCGGCGCCGATCAGGTGGGGACGCTCGCCCGGGTGCGCGAGCACGTCGTCACGCGCCGAGCTGACCCCGGTCAGCACGTGCAGCCCGACGAAGCCGCCCGACCGCGCACCCGCGAGGTCCGTGTCGAGCCGATCGCCGACGACGAGCGCCTCGCGGGCTCCCGCGCGATCGACCGCCATCCGGTACATGGCCGGCGACGGCTTGCCCGCGCTGTCCGGCGTCACACCGGTCGCGGCACGCACCGCACCGACGAGCGAGCCGTTGCCCGGCGCGAAGCCCCGCGCGGTCGGCAGGCTCAGGTCCAGGTTGGACGCCACGTGCCAGGCGCCCCGCTCGATCGCGTACGCGGCCTCGGCGAGCTGGGCCCACCCGACCTCGGGCGCGAAGCCCTGCGCGACGGCCTCCGGCTCGTCGTCGGCGGAGTCGACGACCGTGAACCCGGCCTGACGCACGGCGGTGCGCAGACCGGCACCGCCGACGACGAGCACGCGCGCACCGCGCTCGAGCCGCGTCCGGAGCAGCTGCGCCGCGGCCTGCGCCGCGGTCATCACCTCGGCCGCCGTGGTCGGGATGCCCAGCCCGGTGAGCTGGTCGGCCACCGACTCGGGCTCACGCGAGGCGTTGTTCGTCACGAAGACGAGGCGCATCCCGCGATCACGCGCCCCGGTCAGCCCGTCCGCCGCGTGTGCGATCGGCTCGTGTCCCCGGTACGCGACGCCGTCCAGGTCGACGAGCGCGAGGTCGTACGCCTCTGCGGGCGCCACCGGGGCCCCGACCAGTCCAGCCTTCACGCCTGCGTCTCCCCGCCGTCCTCGAGGTCGGTCGAGTCACCCGAGGCCTCGTCGGCCTCGTCGGGCGCAACCTCGCCCGACACAACCTCGTCCGTCGCAACCTCGTCCTGCGCGACGTCGTGACGGCCCGCGTCCTCGGTCGCCGCTGCGGCGACCGGCTCGACGGCGTCCTCGTCACCAGGCAGGTCGTCGACGGCACCGACACCAGGACCGTCGGCACCGGCCGCGCCTGCATCGCGCGCGTCGACGACGTCACGCTCGTTGACGTCGTGCTCGTTGACGTCGTGCTCGGCCCCGACGCGCGCCGTGCCCTCGCGGGCATCCTCGTCGACGGCCAGCTCGTCCTCGTCCTCCGCGAGGTCGAAGACGACGACCTCGTCCGCCTCGTCCGGAGCGTCCTCGCCGGTCGCCTCGGCCAGCTGCTCGGCCGTGAAGCGCGCGAGCTCCGCCTCGGCGTCGCTCCCGCGCCCGGCCGCCTCGAGGGCGGCCGCCTTGGCGACCGCGACGCGCACCGCAAGAGCCCCGGACGCCGCGCGGGCCTCGGGTGTGCCGAGCGCCGCCGCGGCGGCCTCCGCCTCGCCGAGGTCGAGCCGCGCGCCGCTCACGACGATCGCGAGCTCGACGCGCGTCTCCGCCGGCAGCGTCTGCGCCTCCGGGCTCTGAGCAAGCGCAATCGCCCGCTCGGGACGCTCGAGCCCTCGCTCGCAGTCGGCCATGATCGCCAGGTGCTCCGACGAGCCGTTGAGGCGCCGCACGGTGCGAAGCTCGCGCAGCGCCTCGGCGTAGCGCCCGGTGCGGTACGCCGCGAGGCCAGCGGCCTCCCGCACGACGTCCACCCGGCCGCCGCTGCGCACCGCAGCCTGAGCGTGCTCGTACGCGAGCTCGGGGTCGACGTCGAGCAGGCGCCCGACCATCACGAGGTGCCGCCCGACCTGGTTGGCGTTCTCCTTCGACAGCGTCCGCAACGGCGCGCGTGCGGCGCGGTCGAGGTCACCGAACACCACGTCCTCGGGGATCTCCGGACCGGAGACCCTCTGGTCCTGCGGGGGTCGCGTCGGGCGACGGTCGCCCGACGCGCCGCGGTCGTCGGACCGACGCCCGTCCTGCGCGCGGCCTCCCACCGGGGCACCCGAGCCGCGCGACCACGAAGGACGCGAGAAGGCGTCGCTGCTCAGACCGTCGCGACCTCGCGGCGCGCCGCCGGCGGGACGACGAGCGCCCTCGCGCGTGCCGGTGCCCTCGTCCCGTCGACCGCCCCCCTCGCGACCCTGGGCTGTGCCGGGCCGCGCAGCGGCAGGACGCCGGTCCGAGGTCGGCGGGCGGTCCGTCCACTCGCGACGTTGCGGGCGCTCGCGCGCGTCATCACGGCGCGACGACTCACTGCGCGCACCGAAGGTCCGCGGCGCGTCGTCGCGAGGCGGCCGCTGCCGGTCGCCACGCGCGCCTGCGTCATGCCCGTACGACCCGTGACTGCGATCGCTCGTGCCCCGGTCGAACCCGCCCGTGCGACCAGAGGCCCCACGCGGTGCCCGATCGGATCGGTCGCCGCCGTCGCGCTGGCCGCCCCCAGCAGGACGCCCGGTCGCCGGGCGATCGCGGTCCTGACGCCACTCCTCACGACCCGATCGGGGCGCGCCGCCGGTCCCGCCGGCGCGATAGCCGGAACCGGCCCGCCCGCCACCCTGCCGGGTGTCGCGCGACCGGTCGTCACCCCACCGAGGCGTCTCGCGGCCTCCGTCGCGCGGAGCGCGGTCGTCGCGTCCACGCGACGCGGCCCGCTCACCTGCGACGAACGGGCGGCCACGAGGTGCGTCCCCGCCGGGACGCCCGTACCGCGCGTCGCCGCCACGGGATCGGGCGTCACCCGAGGGCCGTCGGTCGTCACCCGCGCTCCGGAACGTGCGGCTCTCACCATCTCGGGGGCGGTATCCACCGCTGTCCCCGCCGCGCGAGCCACCGTCACGGGGCGCGAACCCGCCGGCCGAACGACCATCCCGCTGACCGCCCGAGACGTAGCCTCCACGGCGGTCGTCGCGCCGATCGCGCTGAGCACCCCCGCTCGAGGCACCGTCACGCCATGTCCCGCGCGATCGGTCGCCGGCGAAGCCGCCGCGCCCGCCCGGGCCGCCACGTCGCTCCTCGGAGCCGCCTGCACCGGACCCGAACGAACGCTGACCACCACCGGTACCGCCCCCGGCGAAGCGCTCCCCGCCGTCGCCCGCGCCGTACGAGCGCGGACCACCCGACGAGCGCAGACCACCCGACGAACGCGGACCACCCGACGAACGCGGCGCACCGGAACCACCGGAGGCATAGGATCGCTCACCGCCTGCGCCGGCCCCGTAGGGCCGACCCCCACGGGACTCACCGGAACGCGAGTACCCGCCGCCCGCGCGGGACTCACCGGAACGACGGTCGCCACCGGCACTGAGGGAGTCACCGCCGCGCTGCGGACCTGACTCTCCACGACGTCCGGCGGATCGGTCATCGGACCGCCCGTAGGAGCCGCGGCGGTCACCTGAGCCGCTGTCACGCGATCCACCCACGGGGGGACGTCCGCCGCTGCCCGGTCCGCGCCGCGCGTCGCCGCGCCCTGCGCCGTGACCGCCGGGCCGACGCGCGTCGTCCCTCGATCGGCCTTCGTCTCGACCCGCCGTGCCGTCGCTGTTCATGAAATGTGTTCTCCTCGCCTGGAGGAACATCGTCTCATCCGCGGTGGTCTCGCACCGCACCGAACGAGCCGCCGAGAACGTGACGCTGATTGCCCCCGGCGCTCCGGGAGCACCGCCGGCGCGCAAGCCACACCCTGACGACCGCGCGAGGCGAGCTGCCGCTTCCGGCCGGCCCAGCGAGAACCAGGCGCGCGTCACCCCGGCACGCCGACCTCTGGAAGCCCAGCTGTGAATCGACACGCCGCTGGCCGAACCACCACTCGCCGCGTCAGACCGACTGGAACCGACCTGGTCTGCTCGCTGATCCCGCCCTTGCTCGCCGGCGCGAGCAGCACTGACGGATCGACGCCCGTTCGGCGTCAGCGCGCGAGCGCGCAGAGGCATCGCGTCGCGCGCCACGCGAATGTGCTGTGCACGTCCCACCACATCGTCGCGAGACGACGGTGAACTGCCGGGGAAACAGAAGAAGCCACCCCGTGTGGGGTGGCTTCTT
>NZ_LFKW01000076.1:0-15700 GCF_001040865.1 Cellulomonas sp. A375-1
GCCCGCGCAGTACACCCGCCTCCTGGGCCCGGGCGCGGTCCGGGCCGTGACCGACCTCGCCGTCGCGGAGACGCCCGGCGTGACCGTGCTGAGCCGCGAGGGGTGGCTCGAGGACTGGACGTCCTCGCCGCTGACCGCCGGGCTGCGCACGCTGATGGTCGTCTCGCAGGTCGCGCTCGCCCTCCTCGCGGTGGTCGCGCTCGTCCTGACCGTCGTCGCGACTGCGCGCGACCGGCGACGCACGCTGCACGTCCTGCGCACCCTCGGCCTCGACCCGGGCACCGCCCGACGACTGTCGGCCGGCGAGGTGCTCCCTCTCACCGTCGCGGCGCTGCTCGCCGGCTCGGCGATCGGGTTCGTCGTCCCGTGGCTGCTCCTGAGCGCGCTCGGACTCACCGCCCTGACGGGCGAGCCGGACGGCACGCACGTGGCGTTCACGTGGCAGCCGGTCGCGATCGCGGTGGGCGCGCTGCTCGCCGGGCTGTGGGTCGCGGTCGAGATCGAGGCGCGCACGCGCCGGGACGACGACCTGGCGGTCGGAATCCGTGAGGCCGAACGATGACCAAGGAGGCCCGATGACCACCACTCTCGACAGGCTCACCGAGAAGGCCGGCGCGCCCACGTTCGGGCAGGACGCGCTCATCGTGTGCGACTCGCTCGTGCGCATCTACCAGTCCGAGGGCATCGAGGTGCAGGCCCTGCAGGGCCTTGACCTGCTCGTCGACGAGGGCGAGCTGGTCGCGATCGTCGGCGCGTCCGGCTCGGGCAAGTCGACGCTGCTCGCGGTGCTGTCCGGGCTCGACGTGCCGACGGCGGGACGCGTGCGGGTCGGGCCGTGGGACCTGATGGCGATGACCCCGGCGCAGCGCGTGGCCTACCGGCGCCAGATGGTCGGGTTCGTGTGGCAGCAGACCGCGCGCAACCTCGTGCCGTACCTGACCGCGACCGAGAACGTCGCACTCCCGCTGGCGCTGTCCGGCCGCAGCCGCCGCGAGCGGACCGCACGCGCGACGACGCTGCTGGAGCTGCTGGGCGTGGGCTACTGCGCGGACCGGCGCCCGGGTCAGCTCTCGGGCGGTGAGCAGCAGCGGGTCGCGATCGGCGTCGCGCTCGCCAACGAGCCGCGCGTGGTCTTCGCCGACGAGCCGACGGGCGAGCTCGACACCGCGACGTCCGACGAGGTGCTCGAGACGCTGCGGCTCGTCAATCGCGAGCTCGGCACCACCGTCGTCGTCGTGACGCACGACCCGGGCGTGAGCGAGCACGTGCAGCGCACGGTCGCGATCCGGGACGGGCGCACGTCGTCGGAGGTCGTGCGCCGCACGCACACGCGCGACGACGGCACCGAGCACGTCGTGGCCGAGGAGTTCGCGATGCTCGACCGCGCCGGGCGCGTGCAGCTCCCGCAGGAGTACCGCGAGGCGCTCGAGCTCAGCGGTCGCGTCCGCCTCGCGCTCGAGGCGTCGCACGTGTCGGTGTGGCCGGACCGGCCGCGCGTCGAGCCGCGTCCCGACGACGCTCGCCCCGGCGAGACCGTCGGGGCGACCGAGCAGGAGGGGTCGCGATGAGCGTCCAGAGCGCGCGGCACCGCGCGGCGGAGCCGGTGACCGACTCGATGGTGCTCGTCGAGCACGTCTCGCGGACGTACGGCAGCGGCGACGCCGCCGTGCACGCGGTGCGCGACGTGTCGCTGAGCATCGCGCCGGGCGAGCTCGTCGTGCTCGTCGGGCGTTCCGGCTCGGGCAAGACGACGCTGCTCAACATCGTCGGTGGCCTCGACAAGCCCGACGAGGGCCGCGTGGTCGTCGACGGGCAGGAGGTCTCGAGCCTCGGCGAGCGGGGGCTCGTCGCGCTGCGTCGGGACGTGGTGTCGTTCGTCTTCCAGACGTTCGGGCTCGTGCCCGTGCTGTCCGCCGCGGAGAACGTGGGCGTGCCGCTGCGGCTGCGCAAGGTCCCGCCCCGCGCGCGTGACGAGCGCGTCGCGCTGCTGCTCGAGCTCGTCGGGCTCGGCGACCACGCGGACCAGCGGCCCGGTGAGCTCTCCGGCGGGCAGCAGCAGCGGGTCGCGATCGCACGTGCGCTCGCCAACTCGCCGCGCCTGCTCGTCGCCGACGAACCCACGGGCCAGCTCGACTCCGCGACGGGCGTCTCGATCATGGGCCTGCTGCGCGCGGTCGTCGAGCACGAGCGGACGACCGCACTGGTCGCGACGCACGACCCGGTGATGATGGCGCTCGCCGACCGCGTGGTCCGGCTCCAGGACGGCGTGCTCGTCGAGGACTGACGGACGGCGAGGGAGCCCGCACGACCGGGCCCCCTCGCCGCGTTCCGTGGCCCCTCAGACCTCGATGCCCTCGAGCAGCTCGGTGACCAGCGCCGCGACCGGCGAGCGCTCCGAGCGCGTGAGCGTGACGTGCGCGAACAGCGGGTGGCCCTTGAGCGCCTCGATCACCGCCGCGATCCCGTCGTGCCGGCCGACGCGCAGGTTGTCGCGCTGCGCGACGTCGTGCGTGAGCACCACGCGCGACGACTGCCCGATGCGGGACAGCACGGTCAGCAGCACGTTGCGCTCGAGCGACTGCGCCTCGTCGACGATCACGAACGCGTCGTGCAGCGACCGGCCGCGGATGTGCGTGAGCGGCAGGACCTCGAGCAGGTCGCGGTCCATGACCTCCTCGACGACCTCGCGGGAGACGACCGCGCCGAGCGTGTCGAACACCGCCTGCGCCCACGGGTTCATCTTCTCGGCCTCCGACCCAGGCAGGTACCCGAGCTCCTGACCGCCCACCGCGTACAGGGGCCGGAACACCATGACCTTGCGGTGCTGCCGCCGCTCGAGCACGGCCTCGAGGCCCGCGCACAGCGCGAGCGCGGACTTGCCGGTCCCGGCCCGGCCGCCGAGCGAGACGATGCCGATCTCCTCGTCGAGCAGCAGGTCGATCGCGATGCGCTGCTCGGCGCTGCGCCCGTGCACGCCGAACACGTCCTGGTCGCCCCGCACGAGGCGCACGTGCTTGTCGGCGGTGACCCGGCCCAGGGCCGAGCCGCGCGGGCTGTGCAGCACCAGGCCGGTGTGGCACGCGAGGTCCGACGGGTTCGTCGTCGGGCCCGTGCCCACCCCGGGCGTGGCGACCACCTCGGCCAGCGGCAGCGACTCGTGCTCCCAGAGCTGGGACATCTGCTGCTCGGACAGGTCGAGCGAGTCCATCCCGGTCCAGCCGGACTCGACCGCGAGCTCGTGCCGGTACTCCTCGGCGCGCAGGCCCACCGCGGACGCCTTGACCCGCATCGGCAGGTCCTTCGAGACGACCGTGACGTCACACCCCTGCGCGGCCAGGTTCGCCGCGACGGACAGGATCCGCGTGTCGTTGTCCCCCAGCCGGAACCCGGCGGGCAGCACGGTCGGGTCGGTGTGGTTGAGCTCGACACGCAGCGTGCCGCCCTGCTCGCCGAGCGGCAGGGGACGGTCGAGGCGGCCGTGCTGGATCCGCAGGTCGTCGAGCAGGCGCAGCGCCGAGCGGGCGAAGTAGCCGAGCTCGGCGTGGTGCCGCTTGGCCTCGAGCTCGGTGACCACGACCACGGGCAGGACGACGTCGTGCTCCGCGAACCGGTAGATCGCCCTCGGGTCGGACAGCAGCACCGACGTGTCGAGGACGTGGGTCCGACGGCCGTCCTGGGGCTCGTCGACCGGCTGGTCGACCTCCGAGGCGGTCCGTGCCCGGGTCGCGCCTGCCTGGGTCGTGCCTGCCTGGGTCGTGCTTGCCTGGGTCGTGCCCTGCCGAGCTGCGCTGCTGACCACGGCGTGCTCCCTCCGGCGCTAGGTGCACCGCTGAAGGCGTCGCGTGCCGGTGTCCCACGCGGGGACCACGTGCCGGCTCGCGGCGACGGGACGGGGTCGGCCGGACCCTGACGAGCAGGGCCGGGACCGGCCCTCCTCCCGGAGCGGATGCTCCATGGGCTGGCCTTCCCGGGGACGCCGGGGCGACGTCCTTGTCGGGGACGCTAACCCCGGCAGCACGTGTGACGTCGGCGACACGCGCCACAGCGCGCGAGTGGAAACACGATGTTCACCTGGACGACGGACGCGCGTCGGTCAACGTCCGAGGCGGCGCTCGCGGACCCCGTAGGCGCGCACCGCGCGCAGGAAGTCCACGCGCCGGAAGTCCGGCCAGTACGCCTCGCAGAAGTAGAACTCCGAGTGCGCCGACTGCCACAGCAGGAAGCCGCCGAGCCGCTGCTCGCCCGAGGTGCGGATGACGAGGTCGGGATCGGGCTGGCCCTTGGTGTAGAGGTGCGCGGCGATGTGCTCGACGTCGAACTGGGCGGCCATCTCGTCGAGGTCCAGCCCCTGCTCGGACGCCTGCCGCAGGTATGCGCGCACGGCGTCGGCGATCTCGCGCCGCCCGCCGTAGCCCACGGCCACGTTGACGTGCATCCCGACGACGTCGCGCGTCGCCTCCTCGGCGGCGCGCAGGGCCTGCACGGTGCGCTCGGGCAGCATCTCGAGCGAGCCGACCGCCTGCAGGCGCCAGCGTCGCGTGGCGGCGAGCTCGCGCACGACGTCCTCGATGATGGCGAGCAGGTCCGCGAGCTCGTCGGCGGGGCGGTTGAGGTTGTCGGTCGACAGCATCCAGAGCGTGACGACCTCGACCCCGACGTCCTCGCTCCACGCCAGCAGCTCGCCGATCTTGTCCGCCCCTGCGCGGTGGCCACCGGCGGTCGACTTGCCGATCGAGCGCGCCCAGCGCCGGTTGCCGTCGAGGATCACGCCGACGTGGCGGGGCATCCGGTCCGGAGGGAGCGAGGCGGCCAGACGACGCTCGTACAGGCCGTAGAGCGGATGGGGCAGTCGCACTCGCTCAGTCCTCCAAGGCTCCGGTCCGGCTCGTCGTGAGCCCGGTCCACCGTACTCGTCGCCGCTGGGCGCGCGTGCGCCTTCGGGTGACCCGGCACACCCCCGAACCGGTCGACATCGCTACCTACGGTGCCGTAACCTACGGGCACGTAAGTTACGTCGACGACGAACGCGAGGCAGCATGGCCAGCACTCCCGCCACCGGCGGACACGGTCCCCAGCACGGCGCGCTACCGTCGTCGCAGGACACCACGCCACTGCGGGAGGAGATCGCCATCAGCGTCACGCGCGCCGTCGAGCAGGTGGCGGCCACCGTCAAGCCGATGCTGCGCGGCTGGATCCACGCGGGCGTCTCCCCGTTCATCCTGGCCGCCGCGATCGTCCTGGTCGCGCTGTCCCCCACGCCGGCCGCACGCTGGTCGAACGCCGTGTTCGGGCTGTCCGCGGTGCTGCTGTTCGGGACGAGCGCGATCTACCACCGCGGCACCTGGTCGCCGCGCGTCGCAGGGGTCCTGCGCCGGCTCGACCACACGAACATCTTCCTCATCATCGCGGGCACCTACACCCCGCTCGCGGTGCTGCTGCTGCCCGCGACCACCGCGCGGAACCTGCTGATCGTCGTGTGGTCCGGCGCCCTCGTCGGGCTGCTCGCCCGGATCTTCTGGCTCGGCGCCCCGCGCTGGGTCTACGTGCCGGTCTACCTCGCGCTCGGCTGGGTCGCGGTCGCGTTCCTGCCCCAGTTCTACCGCTCGGGCGGTGCCGCGATCGTCTGGCTCATCGCCGCGGGCGGCCTGGCCTACACGGTCGGGGCGGTCGTCTACGGCCTCAAGAAGCCGAACCCCAGCCCGCGCTACTTCGGCTTCCACGAGATCTTCCACGCGCTCACGGTCGTCGCGATCACGTGCCACTACATCGCGGTGTCGATCGCGACGTACGCGCTGCGCTGACGCCTCACCGATGAGAACACCTCACCGCTGAGAACACCTCACCGCTGAGAACACCTCACCGCTGAGCACGCCTCACGGCTGAGCACGCGTCAGCCGCGCCGCACGCGTCAGCCGCGCGGGACCACCACGTACCGCCGGTTCGCCAGCGACGGGTTCTTCTCGCGCACGCCGCGCAGCTCGTCCGGGTCGAGGTCGACGGTGCGGATCGCGGACTTCTCGTCCAGCTCGAGACCGACCACGCCGTCCGGCCCCACGACGAGCGAACGCCCGACGACGCCCTTGCCCGCCATGCCGACCGCGACCACCGCGGCGGTGTTCTCGATCGCCCGGGCCACGGCGAGCGTGCGCCAGTGCATCGCCTTGAGGTCGCCGTCGGCCCACGCCGCCGGCACGACGAGCACGTCGGCTCCCGCGTCCACGAGGCGCCGCGCGGACTCGGGGAACCGCAGGTCGTAGCAGGTCAGCACGCCGAACCGGACGCCCGCGACGTCGAGGACCAGCGGAGCGGCGTCGGACGGACCGGGCCGCAGCCGGTCGGACTCGCGCGAGCCGAACGCGTCGTACAGGTGCACCTTGCGGTACAGCCCGACGACCGTGCCCGTGCCGTCGACCGCGACGACCGCGTTGGTGGCCCGGGCGTCGGACGAGTCGCCCGGCAGCGTGACACCCGCGAGCACCGTGACGCCCGTGGCCGCCGCGCGCTCGCGCAGCGCCGTGACGAACGGGCCGTCGAGCGGCTGCGCGTGCGCGGCGCCCACGCCGTGCCGGTCGTACGCGGAGGCGTACTCCGGCAGGACGAGCAGGTCCGCGTGCACGCGCTGCGCCTCCTCGAACGCGCCGCGCGCGACCAGGACGTTGGCCGGGCCGTCGTCGGAGACCTCGACCTGCGCGAGCGTGACGCGCACCGCGGGCCGCGTCGGCGGCTGCGGACCCGAGCTCACCGAGCCGGCCCGTCCGCGGCCGGCGCCGCGCCACCGCGCTCGCCGGAACCACGCGCGTCGGAGACAACCTCGCCGGGGCCGTGCTCGTCGGAGCCCTGCTCGTCGGAGCCCTGCTCGCCGGAGCCCCGCTCGTCGGACTGGTCCGCGGCGCTCGAGTCGGCCGCGTGCTCGTCGTCCACCCCGAGCTGCTGCGCGCGACGGTCGACGCGCCGCAGGTGCCGCGTGAGGGACAGGAACAGCCCCGCCGCGGCGAGGGCGAGCGCAAACGTCACCACGAAGCCGATGAAGCCGGGCGACCCGCCCGACGTGGACTCGACCACCGGGCTGGGGCTCGGTGCCGGCACTGCCAGCACCAGTGCGGTCAGCGCGCTCATCGGGCGGCCTCGACGCCCTGCCCGGCGGGCCGGATCCCCGCGAACAGGTCGGTCTCCGGCAGGCTCACCGGCACGCGCGACTCCGCGAGCTCGAACTCCTCGGTGCTCCACTTCGCGAGCTCGATCTCGCGCGGCACCGCGAAGAAGAAGCCGTCGGGGTCGATCTGCGTCGCGTGCGCGCGCAGCGCCGCGTCCCGCTGGTCGAAGTAGTCGGCGCACTCGATGTGCGTCGTGACCTCGCGCTCGGGGATCTCCCGCGCCTGGCGCGAGTCGATCCAGTCGCCGAACGGCGACTCGCCGCCCGCCTCGATGATCGCGTCGTGCACGCCGCGCAGCCGCGCGAGCGAGAAGCCGTGGTTGTAGTAGAGCTTGAGCGGCGTCCACGGCTCGCCGTGGCCGACGTACCGGTCCGGGTTCCCCGCGGCGGCGAACGCCTCCGCCGAGACGCGGTGACACATGACGTGGTCGGGGTGCGGGTAGCCGCCGGTGGGGTCGTACGTCGTCATGACGTGCGGGCGGAACTCGCGCACGATCTCGACGAGCGGGGCGCTGGCCTCCTCGAGCGGGACGAGCGCGAAGCAGCCCTCGGGCAGCGGGGGCAGCGGGTCACCCTCCGGCAGGCCCGAGTCGACGAAGCCGAGCCAACGCTGCTGGACGCCGAGCGCCGCTGCCGCCGCGGCCATCTCGCCGCGGCGCACCTCGCGCATCGCCTCGATCCCCTCGGGCGCTGGTCCGTAGTGCGGGTTGAGCACGTCGCCGCGCTCGCCGCCGGTGCAGGTCACGACGAGCACCTCGACGCCCTCGGCGGCGTAGCGTGCGGTGGTCGCCGCTCCCTTGCTCGACTCGTCGTCGGGATGGGCGTGGACCGCCATGAGGCGGAACGGCTCGTGTGACGTGTTCTGGGGTCGCCGTGGCACGGCGGGCTGCTCGGGCACGGGACAATGATCGCGCACGACACCGACATGCCCCGCACCGCGCCACGCAGCGGGACCGGCCCGCGTCGCCGACGCGTCCCGCGCGCAGGGGCGTCGGCGCACGACGACCAGCACGACGACCAGCACGACACAGGCAGACGCCCGGACCGAGGACCAGGAGGCAGCCCCGTGGGGAGCACACCCGCCGCGAGCGCGACACCGCCCGCCGGCCGGTACGGACCGGACCCCGACGAGCGCTCGCGCGTCCCGTGGCTGGTCACCGTGGTCCTCACGACGCTGGTGGCCGCGGTCGTCGTGGCGTGGGTCGGGATCGGCGCGCTGCGCGACCCCGTGCAGTGGAAGGACGTCGGGTTCTCGGTCCAGGGCGCCGACACGATCGCCGTGACGTTCGAGGTCACCAAGGACCCGGAGTCCACCGCGACGTGCCGCGTGCGGGCGCTGTCGCAGTCGTACGCCGAGGTCGGCGTGAAGAACGTGGAGATCGGTCCGGGCGCGCGGACGCAGCGCGTGACGGTCGTCGTACCCACCGCGGAGCTCGCCGTCACGGGCACCGTCTCGCTCTGCGAACCGGTCGACGCGAGGCCCTGACGGCGTCCGCACGCGTCCCGGCTTGCTATCCTTGTCGTTTCGCACGCCGCCCCGGTCGACCCAGTGTCGACATCTGACGGTCGAAGCGACCGGTAGGGAAGGCGACATCCCGTCCTGACATCGGTGTCCGGTCACGCCTGCGGCCTCGTGCCGCGCGGTGGGACGGGGTCCGACGCCGGACGACACACGAAGCAGGAAGGAGCGATCGTGACCGACACGACTGCCGCCACGTGGCTGACGCAAGAGGCCTACGACCGCCTCACGGCCGAGCTCGCGGACCTCAAGGGCCCGCGGCGCGAGGAGATCACGCAGCGGATCGCCGCCGCGCGCGACGAGGGCGACCTCAAGGAGAACGGCGGCTACCACGCTGCGCGCGAGGAGCAGGGCAAGAACGAGGCCCGCATCCGCGAGCTCGAGGCGAAGCTCCGCAACGTGCAGATCGGCACGCCGCCTGACGACGGTGTCGTCGAGCCCGGCATGGTCGTGACCGCGGAGGTCGCGGGCGACGAGGAGGTCTTCCTTCTCGGCTCGCGCGAGATGGCCGGCACGACCGGGATCCAGGTCTTCTCCCCCACCTCGCCCCTCGGCGCCGCGATCAGCGGCAAGTCCGTGGGCGAGACCACGAGCTACATCGCGCCCAACAGCCGCGAGATCAAGGTGAAGATCCTCGACGCCAAGCCCTTCGCGGGCTGACCCGATCTCCCTCACGAAGGGCGTCGTCGCACCCGCGGCGACGCCCTTCGTCATCCCCGCCCCTCGCCTGCCCACCCCGACCCGCCGGCCGCGAGCTCGGCAGCGCCGGTCGAGGTCGGCAGTGCTCTCGAGGTCGGCAGTCCGTCGCGAGGTCGGCAGTCCGGATGCACGAGGTCGCGCCAGACTGCCGACTTCGCCCGTGGTGGGCGCGCGCCCAGGCACACGGCGGCGGCGCGCCTGGGCGGCCCCGCCGGTGGCGCGGGGCGGGCGGGGTGGGTCAGTCGGTGAGGCGGTAGCCGGCGGTGCGCAGCGCGTGCATGACCGCCGCGCAGTGCTCGGGGCCCTTCGTCTCGACCTGGACCTCGATCGCGACCTCGTCGACCGCGAGCTCGACCTGCGTGCGCACGTGCGACACGTGCATGACGTTGGCACCCGCCGTCGCGAGGTCGTGCAGCAGGTCGGCCAGGGCGCCCGGGCGGTCGGCGATGCGCACGTGCAGCCACAGGAACCGTCCGGCGGACGCGAGCCCGTGCCGCACGACGCGCAGCAGCACCTGGGGGTCCATGTTGCCGCCGGACAGGATCGCGACGACGGGACCCTCGAACTCCCCCGGCGCGGCCATGAGCGCCGCCACCGCGGCGGCCCCCGACGGCTCGACGAGCAGCTTGGCGCGCTCGGCGACGAGCAGGAGCGCACGCGAGATGTCCTCCTCCGAGACCGTGCGGACCTCGGTCCCGGCGTGCGCGAGCACGTCGAACGGCACCTGACCGGGCAGGCCCACCGCGATGCCGTCGGCCATGGTGCGCAGCTCGGGGGCGGGCGTCGGGCGCCCGAGCGCGAGCGAGGCGGGGTAGGCCGCGGCGTGCTGCGCCTGGACGCCCACGACCCGCACGTCGGGCCGCAGCTCCGCAAGCGTCGCCACGACCCCCGCCGCCAGCCCGCCGCCGCCGACGGGCACGACGACCGTCGCGACGTCGGGCACCTGCTCGACGATCTCGAGCGCGATGGTCCCCTGCCCGGCGACGACGTCGGGGTGGTCGAACGGGTGGATGAGCACCGCGCCCGTGCGCTGCGCGTACTCGCGCGCGTGCACGAGCGCCTCGTCGACGCTGGTGCCGACGAGCTCGACGCGCGCGCCGTACTCGCGGGTCGCGGCGAGCTTCGGCAGGGCCGCGTCGGTGGGCATGAAGACGACGGCGTCGAGGCCGAGCAGCCGGGCTGCGAGCGCGACGCCCTGCGCGTGGTTGCCGGCGCTCGCGGCGACCACGCCGCGCGCCCGCTCGTCGTCCGTGAGCCCGGACATGCGCACGTACGCGCCGCGGATCTTGAACGAGCCCGCGCGCTGCAGGTTCTCGCACTTGAGCAGCACCTGCGCCCCCGCGAGCTCCGAGACGGCGCGGCTCGACTCGACGGGGGTGCGCTCGGCGACCCCGTCGAGGAGCGCCGCGGCCCGGCGGACGTCGGCGAGCGTGATCATCGACGCTCACCCTCGTCGGACGCGGTCGGTCCCGCGGGCCCGTCGTCGGGCGTCCGCGCGTCGTCGAGGTCCGTCGCCGCGCCCTCGTCGTCGCCGACCGCCGGGGCATCGCCCAGGTCGTGCGCAGGGTTCAGCTGCTCGGTCTCGGCCAGCTGAGCGATCGCGCGGTCGAGGACGGGATGACCGTGCGGTCGGAGCACGACGTGGTCGTCGTGCCCGAGCTGCGGGAACTTGTCGTGACCGTGCAGGTAGAGGACCACGGTGTTGAGCACGGCGACCAGCGGGACCGCGAACAGCGCACCGAGGATCCCGGCGACGTAGGACCCGGCCGCCACCGCGAGCAGCACCGCGACGGGGTGCAGCGAGACCGCGTGGCCCATGAGGAACGGCTGCAGCACGTGACCCTCGAGCTGCTGCACCGCCAGCACGACCGCGAGCATGATGAGCGCCACGAGCGGCCCGTGCGTGACGAGCGCGACGAGGACGGCCACGGCTCCCGTGACGACCGCCCCGACGATCGGGATGAACGACCCGAGGAACACCAGGATCGCCAGCGGGAAGGCGAGCGGCACCTGCAGGATCGCGGCGCCGAGCCCGATGCCGGTCGCGTCGACCGCCGCGACCAGGATCTGCGTGCGCGTGTACGCGCCGAGCGTGACGACACCGCGCCGACCGGCCTGGTGCACGTGCTCGCGGCTCCCGCGCGGCAGGAGCCCCACGACCCACGACCAGATGGTGCGACCGTCGAGCAGGAAGAAGAACGTGCAGAACAGCGCGATCACCGCGCCGGCCAACACGTGACCGACCGTCACGGTCGCGTGCAGCGCCCCCGCGACGATCGTCTCGCTGTTGTTCGACGCCGCCTCGCGCGCCTGGTCAATCCAGCTCTGCAGGTTCTCGGTCGACAGCTGCAGCGGGCCCTCCGCGAGCCACTCGAGCAGCTGGTCGACGCCCTTCTGCGCCTGGTCCCACAGCTCGGCGATGCCGAGCACCACCGACCGGCCGGCGAGCACGAGCAGGCCCACGACCAGCACGACGAGCCCGACCACCGATGCACCGGCGGCCGCGGCCCGGCCCATCCGCAGCCGGCGCTGGAACCAGGTGGCGAGCGGTGCCAGGAGCACGGCGAGCAGCAGCGCGACGGCCACCGGGACGACGACGAGCTTGAGGTAGGCCACGCCCGCGACGACGACCGCCACGCACGCGACGATCACCAGCAGCCGCCACGACCACGCGGCCGCACGCTGCACGGGCATCGGCACCGAGTCGGCCGCGCGGGCCTGGGCACCCGGTGCCGCGCCCGCCGGGGACGCGGTGAGCACCGCGGTCCCACTCGTCGGGCTCGGGACGCTCGTCGTCTCGGGGGCTGCCGCGTCCGGCGCGGACGCAAAGGGCTCGGGTGCGCTGGTCACCGACCCAGGCTACGGTCGCGCACCCGCGCGGGGGCAGGAACACTCCCGGGACCGCCGCGGTTGAGCCACCTGCGAGGGTGCGCCCGCGCCGCACACGGCGCGCGAGGCGGGCACCCCCGGGAAGGAGTCCAGCATGAGCTGGCTGTTCGGTTCCGCGATCCGGTCCACGATGGTCGAGCCCGAGCGGGCGCTCGCCGGACGCGACGACTACGCCTACCAGGTCCCGACGACGCACGCGGTCCTCGGCACCCCGCTGGCCGGCCCCTGGCCCGCGGGCACCGCGACGATCTCGCTCGCCCTCGGCTGTTTCTGGGGCGCCGAGAAGGAGCTGTGGCAGGTCCCGGGCGTCGTCACGACGGCGGTGGGCTACCAGGGCGGTTTCACGCCGTTCCCCACGTACGAGGAGGTGTGCACGGGCATGACCGGGCACACCGAGACGGTGCTCGTCGCGTACGACCCGGCCGTCCTGTCGCACGACGAGCTGCTGCGCCGGTTCTGGGAGGCGCACGACCCGACGCAGGGCTTCCGGCAGGGCAACGACGTCGGCACGCAGTACCGCTCGGCGATCTTCACGACGACGCCCGAGCAGGCCGAGGCGGCCGCGCGGACGCGTGACCTCTTCGCGCCGCGTCTGGCGCACGCCGGGTACGGCGACATCACCACCGAGATTCGCCCGGCGGACGAGGCGGGGCGCTTCTACTACGCCGAGGACTACCACCAGCAGTACCTGGTGAAGAACCCCAACGGCTACTGCCCGGTCCACTCCACGGGCGTCGCCTGCCAGTAGTCCGGGGCGGTCATCGCGGCTCAGCAGCCGCGGGCCCGCAGCCGCGGCCGGTCGCGTGACCGCCGGGTGGGCGGCGCCGTCTCCCCCGAGACACCGCCCACCCGCGGCGCGCGCTGGGTTCCCCCTGAACCTGCGCTGCGACGAGGGCCTTCCGTCGACCGAGAAGCACGACGCTGTGCGTCTTGGCTCTCCTCCGGTCGGCCAGGCACGACGGTACGCATCGGGACGAACCGCGTGAACCCGGCGTCCACGTGGCGTCGGACCACAGTCCAGGACGGTGGTCCGAGACGCGCGTCAGCCCGCGTCCGGCGGCGCCGCGACGTCGCTGTGGCCGAGCGGCTTGCCGGGGGCGATCACGTCGCGCACGCGGCGCTTGAGCTCGGCGACCTCCGGGAACCCGCCGTCCCGGCCGCGGTCCCACACGACCACCGGGGCGGGGGCGGCGTGCCCGTCGAACGACGAGGCCTGCGCCTCGACGACGAACACGCCACCCGTCCCGGGGCGCAGCGCGACCTCGTCCACCTCGCGGTGGAACGTGGTCAGCAGCTCCTGGGCGTACCAGGCCGCACGCAGCAGCCAGCGGCACTGCGTGCAGTACGTGAGGGTGACGCGACTCAGCGCGAGGTCCCCACGATGTCGACGACGAACACCAGCGTGTCGCCGCCCTTGATGCCGGCCTGCGGCACCCCGCGGTCCCCGTAGCCGAGGTGCGACGGGATCGACAGGAGCACGCGCGAGCCGACCTGCTGGCCCACGAGGCCCTCGTCCCAGCCCGCGATGACCGCGCCGACGCCGATCGGGAAGCTGATCGACGAGCGGCGGTCGTAGGAGTTGTCGAACACCCCGCCCTGCCACGACTGGCCGAGGTAGTGGACCTCGATGTCGTCGCCGGCCTCGACCAGCTCACCGTCGCCGCGGCTCAGGACGAGCACCTCGAGCTCGGCGGACGGTGCGCCCTCGGGGAAGGCGAGCGTGGGCTTGTCGCCGAACGAACCCGAGACCTCGGGCAGAGCTGCAGACATCTGGGAACTCCCTCGATTGCGATGGCGCGCCCACGACGAACGCGCGCGGCCCATCGTGCCGCACCGCGCCGACACGTGCCGCATCGCGGCCCCGCGCGGGCACGTGCACGCCCCGCGGACCGGTGCCAGTCCGGACGCTCACCCGGCGCTTGCCCAGGCGCTTGCCCAGGTGCACCGGCCCGACGCCTGGCAGGGTGGGCGGGTGACCGAGCACCTCGACGACACGCGGGCCCCCGCCCGAGCGCCGGCCGCCGCCACGCCGCCGCGGGTGAGCGCCGCGCGTGTGCTCGCCGCGGCGCTCGTCTGCGGCGCGGCGGTGCTGCTGTTCGCCGTGCACGTGCGGCCGCTCGCGTACGTGCCGCTGGTCGTCGGCGTGGCGATCGGGCTCGTCGTCGACCGCGTGCTGGGCCGGGACCTGCTGGCCATCGGCATCGGCATGTCGATCGTGAGCAGCATCCCGCTGCAGGCGGACCTGTCCGACGCCGCGATCCTGCGGTTCGCGGTGGCGTTGTCGCTCGCCGTCGTCGTGCCGTACGTGCTCTCCCACCACGTGTTCGGCGACGACGTGATCCGCTTCCCGTGGCGCACCGGCAAGCCGTGGACTCGGTTCCAGTGGGGATACCTGGTCCTCGTCGTGGCGGCCGGGTACCTGGTGCTGCCCTTCTACTTCCTGTCCTCGGGCGCGTACCAGAACTGGCCCACTGTGGTGGAGCCCGACGAGATCGCGCGCCTGTTCGTCGGCGTCAACGCGGTCGGCACGTGGGACGAGCTGTTCTTCATCTGCACGGTGTTCGCGCTGCTGCGTCGGCACTTCCCCGTCGCGCTCGCGAACGTGCTGCAGGCGGCCGTGTTCGTCTCGTTCCTGTGGGAGCTCGGGTACCGGTCGTGGGGGCCGTTGCTGACGCTGCCGTTCGCGCTGATCCAGGGCTGGACGTTCAGCCGGACCAAGTCGCTGACGTACGTGCTCGTCGTGCACCTGCTGTTCGACGCGATCGTCTTCATGGTGCTCGTCCACGCGCACTCGCCGCACCTGTTCGACGTCTTCGTCACCGCCCCCCGCTGACCCGCTGCACCACCCGAGAGGACCCGCATGACCCTGACCACCTGGGCCGGCAGCCACACGTTCCGCGGCGGGCCGCTCGTGCGTCCGACGAGCGTCGAGGAGGTCGCGCGCGTCGTCGCCGGGGCGCGGCACGTGCGCGCGGTCGGGTCGCGGCACTCGTTCCACGACCTCGCGGACGGGCCCGGCACGCTCGTCGCGCTGGACCGCCTGGACGTCCCGTTGGAGATCCGGGACGACGACGGCCCGGGGACGCTCGGGGCGACCGTGACGGTCGGAGCGGGCGTGCGCTATGGCGAGCTCGCGCGGGACCTGCACGCCGCGGGCTGGGCGCTGCACACGATGGCCTCGTTGCCGCACATCGCGGTCGCCGGGACGGTCGCGACCGCGACGCACGGCTCGGGCGACTCGGCGGTCAACCTCGCGGCCGCGGTGCGCGGGCTCGAGGTCGTCGGCGCGGGTGGTGAGGTGCGCCGGCTGGGACGCGACGACGACGAGCTCGCGGGGTCGGTCGTCGCGCTCGGCGCACTCGGTCTCGTCACACGCGTGACCCTCGCGATCGAGCCCACCTACGAGGTCGCGCAGGAGGTGTGGCTCGCCCCCCCCTGGG
>NZ_LFKW01000076.1:15845-27671 GCF_001040865.1 Cellulomonas sp. A375-1
CTCCTGCTCCCGGCCCGGTGCACCCGGTCCCAGGGGTCGACCCCGCCGCGTGCACGCAGCAGGGCGGCGTCCCCGGGCCGTGGCACGAGCGGCTCCCCCACTTCCGGCTCGAGTTCACACCGTCGGCCGGCGCCGAGCTGCAGACCGAGTACCTGGTGCCGCGTGCGCGTGCGGTCGAGGCGATCACGGCGGTGCAGGCGCTGGCCGAACAGGTCTCGCCGCTGCTGCAGGTCAGCGAGATCCGCAGCGTCGCGGGCGACGACCTGTGGCTGTCGACCGCGCACGGCGGACCGCACGTCGGGCTGCACTTCACCTGGCAGCCGTGGCGCGACGAGGTCGAGGAGGTGCTGCCCGTGCTCGAGGACGCGCTCGCACCGTTCCAGGCGCGCCCGCACTGGGGAAAGCTGTTCGCCGACCGCGACCACCGCCTCGCCGAGCTCTATCCGCGCTGGGACGACTTCCGCGCGCTCGTCGCGCGTCGCGACCCCGACGGCGTGTTCACCAACGACTTCCTGACCCGCCACGGCCTGCGCGACTGACGCGGGCGACTGACACGGAGCTCTCGGGGAGCACCGGGCCCGCGGGTCAGCGGACCAGCGCGTCGAGCCATCGCAGCTGGCGGTCGAGCTGGAAGCCGAGCCCGCCCTCGTGGCGGTTGTAGGTGTAGACCTCGATCTGCGTCTGCGGGCGCTGCGCCGCGAGGCCCGCGTAGTGGTTGTAGGCCGCGAAGACGGTCGAGGGTGGGCAGATGTCGTCGCGCAGCGCCACGCTGAACAGCGCCGGGGCGCTCGCGCGCCGCGCCAGGTGCACGCAGTCGAAGTACGACAGCGTGCGGTGGGCACGGTCCACCGCGTCGCGGTGCACCGCGAGGTACTGGACGAGCTCGCCGTACGGGTGGGAGTCGGTCAGGTCGAGCGCGCGCCGGAAGTGGCACAGGAACGGCACGTCCGGCATCACGGCGACGAGCCCGTCGGACAGGCCGCCGGCCGCGAGCGCGAGCGCACCGCCCTGGCTGCCGCCCGTGACGGCGACCCGCCGCGCGTCGACGCCCGGCAGCGCGCGCACCGCGTCGACGGCGCGCACCGCGTCGGTCATCGCGCGGCGGTAGTAGTAGCGCTCAGGGTCCTCGATGCCGCGCGTCATCACGCCGGGCGCGGCGGGCCCGGAGCCTGCCTCGTCGGGCGTGTGGCCGCCCGTCCCCCACACCGAGCCCTGGCCCCGCGTGTCCATGAGCAGGTGCACGTACCCGGCCGCTGCCCACGCGAGGCGCTCGTGCGCGAAGCCGCGTCCGCCGCCGTACCCGAGGTACTCGACGACCGCGGGCAGGGGCTCGCCCTGCGTGCCGGCGGGCCGCGTGACCCACGCCTTGACGGGCTGGCCGTCGAACCCGGCGAACGTCAGGTCGGTGGTGTCGACGAGGCGCAGGCCCGCGTCGTGCGGGCGTGCGTCGACGACCACGTCGTGACGGCGCGCCTGCGCGAGCGTGCGGGACCAGAAGTCGTCGAGGTCGGCGGGTTCGTCGAGCTCCGGCAGGTAGCGCTCGAGCTCGGGCAGGGGGAGGTCGAAAAGAGCCACCCGCCGACCCTAGCGAGGTCGACGGGTGGCTCAGTGGGACATCGGGCGCCTCGCGGCGCCGGGTCAGTTCCGCAGGATCGCGAGGATGCGCAGGATCTCCAGGTACAGCCACACGAGCGTGACGATGAGCCCGAACGCCGCGGCCCAGGCCAGCTTGCGCGGGGCGCCGCCCTCGACGCCCTTCTTGATCGCGTCGAAGTCGACGATGAAGCTCGCGGCCGCGAGGCCGACCGCGAACAGCCCGATCAGGACGCCCCAGCCACCGCTGCGCAGCGGCCCGAAGTCGCCACCGCCCACGTTGAGCAGCATCAGCACGACGTTGAGCAGCGAGAACACGAGGTAGCCGACCATCGCGAGGATCAGCCAGCGCGTGAACTTCGGCGTGACGCGCACCTTGCCGGACTTGAACACGAACAGCGCCGAGGCGGCCACGGCGAGCGTGCCGAGCACGGCCTGGCTCACGATGCCCGGGTAGGAGGCCTCGTAGAACGCCGAGATCCCGCCCAGGAACACGCCCTGCGCGACGGTGTACAGCGTGATGAGGACCGGGCTGGGCTCGCGCTTGAACGCGTTGACCAGGCCGAGGACCAGGCCGACGATCGCTCCGAGGATCCACAGCCCGGGCGCGACGACCCAGGTCACGGCGCCGACTGCGACCAGCAGCGCCAGCAGGCCGCCGGTCTTCATGATCACGTCGTCGTAGGTGAGGCGGCCCGTGTCCCGCGTGGTCGCCGCGGGCGCGCCGTACATCTGGTCGAGCGTCGCCGCGTCGACCGTCGAGTGGGTGGCGGTCGAGTCCGCGTAGACGGTCCCACCGGATCGCGGTCCGGCCTGCGACTTGGGGTCGCCGAACACCGGGCTGTTGCTGAAGACGGGGTTGGCCACGTCGTCCTCCTGGTCGGCCTGCGCCACGTCGGCGCTGGTCTGTGGTCTCCCAACGTACAAGGCGCTCGTCGGGTTCCCGCGGTGTTCGACGACGTCGTCGTGGACACCGGGGGCCCGGACGGATCCGACCGTGGACGGATACCCCCAGGTGGGAGCGTGCCCGTAGTGTCGGCAGCGACACGTCTCCGACCGGAGGAACCTCCGCGATGATCGAGGCAACGAACCTCAGCAAGCGATACGGCGACAAGCTCGCCGTCGACTCCATCTCGTTCACCGTCGAGCCCGGCAAGGTCACCGGGTTCCTCGGCCCGAACGGGGCGGGGAAGTCGACCACGATGCGCATGATCGTCGGGCTCGACCGTCCGACGTCCGGGCACGTCACGGTCAACGGCAAGCCCTACGCCCAGCACGCCTCGCCCCTCACGGAGGTCGGTTCGCTGCTGGAGGCCAAGGCCGTCCACACGGGCCGCAGCGCGCGCAACCACCTGCGGGCGCTCGCCGCGACGCACGGCATCGGGGACGCGCGCGTCACCGAGGTCATCGAGATGACGGGCCTCGACTCGGTCGCCAAGCGGCGGGTCGGCGGGTTCTCGCTCGGCATGGGACAACGCCTCGGCATCGCGGCGGCCCTGCTGGGCGACCCGCGCACGCTCATCCTCGACGAGCCGGTCAACGGGCTCGACCCCGAGGGCGTGCTCTGGGTGCGCAACCTCGTGAAGTACCTCGCGCGTGAGGGCCGGACGGTGTTCCTGTCCTCGCACCTCATGAGCGAGATGGCCCTCACGGCGGACCACCTCATCGTCATCGGGCGCGGGCGGATCATCGCCGCGGGCCCGGTGCAGGAGATCGTCGACCGCAGCACGCGCGCATCGGTCCAGGTGCGCACCCCGCACGCCGCGCGGCTCGCGGAGCTCATCGCCGGCCCCGAGGTCACGATCACGTCGTCGGAGTCCGAGTCGCTCGTCGTGGTGGGCGCCACCGCACCCGCGATCGGCGAGGCCGCCGCCGCGGCCGGCATCGCCCTGCACGAGCTCACGCCCGTCCGGGGATCGCTCGAGGACGCCTTCATGTCGCTCACGCAGGACACGGTCGAGTACCACTCGACCTTCGGCCACGACGCGCCCCAGGACGCGCCCGCTGCCTCGACCGACGTCCCGGCGCCTGGTCAGGAGGCCTCGCGATGACCACCACCACGACCCGCACCCCCGCCCCGGCCCCCACGCACCTGCGGGTGTCGTTCCCCCGGCTGCTGCGCTCGGAGTGGATCAAGCTCTGGTCGCTGCGCTCGACCGTCTGGACGCTGGCGATCACCGCGGTCGTCATCGTCGGCTTCGTCGTCCTCATCACGTGGGGCGAGCTGACCGCGCGCGACGCGAGCAACGACACGTCGCCCGTCAACGCGCTCTACGGCTTCGGCGCGATCCCGTTCCTGGGCCCCACGGCGGTCGCGGTGCTCGGCGCGCTGACGATCACCGGTGAGTACACGACCGGGATGATCCGCAGCAGCTTCACGGCCGCGCCGCGGCGCCTGCCCGTGCTGTGGGCCAAGGCGATCGTGCTGGCGGTCGTCGTCTTCGCGACGACCGCGCTCGCCGTGGCCGTCGCGGCGGCCCTGCAGGCGATGATCTTCGGCGGCCGGGGCGCCTCGGTCGACATCGGCGACCCGCAGGTCGTGCGGGCGCTGATCGGCAACGCGCTCTACGTCACGGGGATCGCGGTCCTCGCGTTCGGGCTGGGCACGATCATGCGCCACTCCGCCGCGGCGATCACGACGACCCTGGGCATCCTGCTCGTCGTCCCGATCCTGTTCAGCCTCATCCCGTGGAAGCCCCTGCAGGACTTCACGCCGTTCCTGCCGAACGTCGCAGGCTCGCAGATCACGCTGACCGACGAGATGATCCAGGAGCAGGCCGGGTTCACCGGCTCGGTGGTCCTGTCCGCCTGGCAGGGCTTCGGGATCCTGCTGGCCTACGTCGCGGTCGTGCTGGTGATCGGCGCCGTCCTGACGCGCAAGCGCGACGCCTGACCGTCACGACGAGGCCACGCGACCGGGGCGCACGGTCGCGTGGCCTCGTCGTCGCGTCCCGCGACCTAGGCTGAGCGGCGGCGCAGTCCCCACCGCCGTCCCGAAGGAGCGCTGATGGATCCCGCGATCCCCGACGTCGAACGCCAGGTCGCCCTCCTGCTGCGGCTCGCGGACCGCAACCGCCGACGCAGCAGGCGCCTCGCGGGCATGTTGGAGCGTTCGGCGTACCTCGCGCTCGGTCGCCTGGTCGACGACGGTCCCGCCGGGATCAACGAGATCGCCGACCACCTGCGCCTCGACGCGTCCACCGTGACGCGGCAGGTGCTGCAGATGGAGGAGGCGGGCTACGTGAGCCGCGGCCGCGACGAGAACGACGGGCGGCGCTCGGTGATCGCCGCGACCCCGGTGGGCCGGACCGCGCTCGAGGCGACACGACGCGCGCGCGCCGACGTCTACGCCGAGGTCCTCGCGGAGTGGGACCCGAGCGACCTCGACGTGCTCGCGCGCTCGCTCACCCGGCTCAACGCCTCGCTCGACGCGTCGCTGGACGCCAGCGCACGCTCCGTCGGACAAGACTGAGAGCGGGCCTCCGTGCCCGCCTCCCCCGGCCGCGGCGCCTACTGCCACGCGGGTTAGGCTCCGCTGTCGTGACCCTCCCTCCCCCGGCGCCGCCGGCGCGTCCTCGCGACGCCCGGCGTCGACCGGCGCCCGTCCTCGCGCGCGTCCAACGCACCGAGCGCCTCACGCCGAACCTCGTGCGCGTCGTGCTCGGCGGTCCGGGTCTCGCGCCGTTCACCCCCGACGAGCACGCGGACTCCTACGTCAAGCTCCTGTTCCTGCCCGCGGGCCCGCGCCCGCTGGGCCCCGACGGCCGCCTCGACCTCGAGGCGGTGCAGGCGGCGCTCCCGGCGGACGTGACCCCGCGCCTGCGCGCCTACACGGTCCGCCGCTTCGACGTCGCGGCGCTCGAGCTGACGCTCGACGTCGTCGTGCACGGCGACGAGGGCCTCGCGGGACCGTGGGCTGCGTCCCTGACCGGCGGCGAGGAGGCGCTCGTGCTGGGTCCGGGCGGCGGGTGGTCACCCTCGCCCGACGTCGACCACCACCTGCTCGTCGGCGACGCGAGCGCGCTGCCCGCGATCGCGGTCGGCCTCGAACGGCTCCGGCCTGACGCGCGCGGCTGGGCGCTCGTCGAGGTCGACGGCCCGCACGACGAGCTCCCGCTCGTCGCCCCGGACGGCGTCGACGTGCGCTGGGTGCACGCCGACCACGCGGCGCCCGGTCGCCGCCTCGTCGAGGCCGTGCGGGCGCTCGCGTGGCCCGACGGACGGGTCGGCGCGTTCGTGCACGGCGAGGCCGGTGCGGTCCGGGACATCCGCCGCTACCTGCGGGTCGAGCGCGCGATCGCGCGCGCGGACCTCTCGGCCTCGGGCTACTGGCGGCTCGGCGTCGACGACGAGGGCTGGCGCCGCACCAAGCGCGACTGGACCTCCGAGATCGAGCAGTCGGAGCAGGCCGCCCACCTGCCCTGACCCCTCCGCAGCCACGCCTGCACGGCCCCATCTGCGCCGACTCGCCTGCGCCGACCCCACCTGCGCCGAGCGGCCCCCGCCGTGCGCCGGGCGGTGGGAGGATGCTGGCGCGCGCCCGTAGCCCAACCGGCAGAGGCGGCCGGCTTAAACCCGGCTCAGTGCGGGTTCGAGTCCCGCCGGGCGCACGCCGACGCACGAGAGCCCCGGTCCGCGACGGACCGGGGCTCTCGTCGGGAGTCAGCTCGCGTTCTTGGCCTTCGTGCCGGACGCGGCGCCCGTGGCGGGCTCGCCGACGGCCGGGGCCTCGGCCGGCTCGACCGCGCGCGGCTTCGGCGGGACCGAGGCCGCACGGAACTCGGCGCGCGGGTCGTGCAGAGCACCCAGCGGCACGACCTCACGTCGCAGCAGCAGCGAACCGGTCCAGCCCGCCATGATGCGCAGCTTGCGGTTCACGGTCGGCATCGCGAAGACGTGGTAGGTCCGGTGCAGCACCCAGGCGAGGAAGCCGCGCACCTTGATCCGGCCGAACATCTGCGCGACGCCCTTGTACATGCCGAGGGACGCCACCGCGCCGATGTTCTTGTGCGAGTACGGCGTGACCTCGGCGGACCGCAGGACGCGCGCGAGGTTGTCGCCGAGGTGGCTGCCCTGACGCAGCGCGTGCTGCGCGTTGGGCGGGCAGAACCCACCCGGGTTGTACAGGTCGGGGACCGCGGCGCAGTCACCGGCGGCGTACGCGTCGGGGACCACCGTGCCGTCGGCGTCGACCACCTGCAGCGACGTGTTGCAGGTGACCCGGCCCATCTTGTCCAGGGGCAGGTCCGACTGCTGCAGCACCGGGTTGGCCTTGACGCCGGCGGTCCACACGATCGTGTCCGCGTCGAACTCGAGATTGTTCGACAGGACGATGTGCCCGTCGACGCACGAGTTGAGGAACGTCGAGAGGTGGATCTCGATCTTGCGCTTGCGCAGCTGCTCGAGCGTGTACCCGCCGAGCTCCTCGCTCACCTCGGGCAGGATCCGCGGGCTGCCCTCGACCAGCACGAACCGGAGCTCGTCCTGCTCGATCTGCTTGTAGTGGTTGACCGTGTATCGCGCGATGTCCTCGAGCTCACCGAGCGCCTCGACGCCGGCGAAGCCGCCGCCGACGAACACGAAAGTCAGCATCCGGCGCCGCAGCTCCGGGTCCCACGTCGAGGACGCGACCTCGATGCGGTTGAGGATGTGGTTGCGGACGGCGATGGCTTCCTCGACGTTCTTGAAGCCGATGGCCTGCTCCGCGAGGCCGGGGATGGGCAGCGTGCGGGCGACGGAGCCCAACCCGATGATCAGGTGGTCGTACGTGACCCAGTACGGCTCGCCCTCCTCGGGCGTGATCTGCACCGTGCGCTCGGCATGGTTGATCTGCGTGACCTTGCCCTGCAGCACGTCGACGCCCTTGAGCGCGCGGCGGTGCGGGGCGACGACGTTGCGGGGGTCGATCGAGCCCGCCGCCGCCTCGGGGAGGAACGGCGCGTACGTCATGTACGGACGGGGGTCGACGACGACGATCGCGGCCTCACGGCGCCCGAGCCGCTTCCGCAGCCGACGAGCGGAGTACAGGCCGACCGTGCCGCCCCCGAGGACGAGGACACGAGGGACCTTGCGCGGCTTGGCCGGGCGGCGCGGGGCCGCCGACTCGTCGAGCGGCGTCGAGGCAGACTGAGGCATATCTCCACGGTATCGGCGCACGACGAACGCGACACCTCGCGGATCGGTGAGAATGCGCACACGTGGCGGTCCGGCCCTGTGAGCGTGGTCACCACTCCAGGTCAGACGGGCGCCACCGCGTTCGCCTTGACCACGCCCGAGTACCACTGCGCACTCGCCTTGGGCGTGCGCCGCTGCGTCTCGTAGTCCACGTGCACGATCCCCCAGCGCTGGGTCATGCCGCGCGCCCACTCGAAGTTGTCGAGGAACGACCACGCGTAGTACTGCCGCAGGTCGACGCCCTCGGCGACCGCCCGGGCCGCCTGCTGCAGGTGCGTGCGCAGGAACTCCTCGCGCTGCGGGTCCTCGATCTGGCCCTGCGCGTCGGGGTCCGGGATGCCGTTCTCGCTGATGATGAGCGGCGGCAGGTCCGCGTAGTCGTCGGTCAGGCGCACGAGCATCTCGTACAGGCCCTCGGCGTGGACCTGCTGCCAGCCCGCGGGCGACGGCGGGAAGACCTCGAGCCACGTGCCGTTCTTGTCGATGCCCGCGACCCCGTAGTACTGCACGGCGAGCAGGTCGCACGGCGCGGAGATCGCCGCCAGGTCGCCGGGCAGGACGAGCGCGTCGAACGCGGCACGGTCGGCGTTGAGCTGGCCGGCCGCGGAGCCGATCGCCTCGTCGGGGTACTCGCCGCGCAGCAAGGGGTCGAGGTAGAGGCGGTTCTCGGCCGCGTCGAGGCGACTGGCGGCGGCCTCCGCTCCCGGCGCGCCGTACACGGGCATGAGGTTGAGGGCGATGCCGATGCTCCCCTGGCCGCCCACCGCGCGGAACGCCTCGACGGCCTTGCCGTGCGCGAGGAGCTGGTGGTGCACCGCGGCGAGCCCCGCGTCGAGGTCCCCGATCGCCGGTGCGTGCTCGGTGCCGGCGTAGCCGACCATCGCGGTGGTCTTCGGCTCGTTGATCGTCAGCCAGGTGGCGTCGACGTCCCGCAGCGCCTCGAACATGACCGCGGCGTACTCGGCGAACCGGTCCACGGTGTCGCGCACGGCCCAGCCGCCCGCATCCTGCAGGGGCTGCGGCAGGTCCCAGTGGTACAGCGTGATCGCGGGGTGCAGCCCACGGTCCAGCAGGCCGTCGACGAGCCGCCGGTAGTGGTCGATGCCCTTCTGGTTCACCTCGCCCGAGCCGGCCGGCACGATGCGCGGCCACGCGACCGAGAACCGGTACGCCTGCAGGCCGAGATCGACCATGAGGTCGAGGTCGGCCTCCCAGCGCCGGTACTGGTCCGCCGCGGGATCGCCCGTCGAGCCGTCGTCGATCCGGCCGGGCTGCGCCGCGAACGTGTCCCAGATCGAGACGCCGCGCCCGTCGGCGGTGGTCGAGCCCTCGACCTGGAACGCGGAGGTCGCCGACCCCCAGACGAACCCCTCGGGGAACCGCAGCGGCTCGGCCGGGGCGGTCCAGGTGGTCGGCGTCGGCCCCGGGAGCGTCGCCCGGTCGTCGTCGGCGCACGCCGCGAGCAGGCCGAGGCCGACGAGCCCGCAGCCCATCTCGAGCACCGTGCGCCGGGCGACGAGTCGCCCTTCAGGCACGGTGCGGTCCAGCTGGTCCATCCTCGGGCTCCTCGTCGAGCAGAAGGCGGGCGCGGCGCCCCCTGCCGACGACCCGGCACGGACCAGGCATCGTGGAACCGCTCCCATACAAGCGCTGCCGCACATCGTGCCATTCGCGCTCTCGAGGCGTCAGCAGTTCAACCGGTGGGATGGTACCGGTTTCAGTGACGTGCACCACAGGCGTTTCCCCCTGGCGACACGGTTCGTGCCGGAGCTCAGCGGGCGAGGCGCTCCGCGGCGCTGAACGCGATGCCGTCGAGGATGTCGTGCTCGGAGGTCACCACCGACTCGAGCGCGCCACCCGCGGCGGCGACCTCGTCGCGCACGCGCGCCACGACGTCGTGCCACACGAGCGCACCGGCACCGATCACGTCGACCCGGCCCGGGTGCATGAACCCGAGCTCCGCCCGCTGCGCGTGCGTCCGCCCGAGCAGGTCGTCGCACGCGGCCAGGACCACGTCCGTCGCCAGCACCGCGCCGTCGATCCGCTCCGGCCGGTAGGAGTCCAGGCCGAGCGCGTGCGCCGTCACGGTCGTGACCGAGCCGGCCAGCCCGACGAGCGTCGCCGTACGACCCAGCGGGACCACGGCCGCCGCCTCGTCGAGCGCCGCCGCCACGTCACGGTGGGCCGCCGCACGCTCGTCGGCCGAGGGCGGGTCGCCCTGCAGGTGGCGCTCCGTCAGGCGCACGCACCCCACGTCCATCGACAACGCCGCCTCGGGTGCGCGCTCGCCCAGGACGAGCTCGGTGCTCCCGCCACCCAGGTCGACCACCAGGAACGGGCCGGGGTGCCGCGCGGCGACCACACCCGTCGCGCCGCGGAACGACAGCGCGGCCTCCTCCTGCCCCGACACGACCTCGGGCTCGACCCCCAGCAGCGCGCGCACGCCGTCGACGAAGTCCGCACGGTTCTCGGCGTCGCGCGACGCCGACGTCGCGACGAACCGGATCGTGGCGACGCCGAGCTCGGCGCAGATCTGCGCGTAGCGCGCGCTCGCGTCCAGCGTGCGCGCGAGCGCCTCCGGGGCCAGCCGACCGGTGCGGTCCACGCCCTGGCCGAGCCGCACGACCTCCGAGCGGCGGTCCACGTCGACCAGCACGCCCGTGCCCGGGTCGACGTCCGCCACCAGGAGCCGGATGGAGTTCGTCCCGCAGTCGATGGCAGCCACTCGTGTCACGGCGGACATCCTCGCACCCGCCGCGGCGGTCGTCGGAACGGCGAACGGGTGACGCCCGTCATGCGCGGCGCACGGCCCGCAGGCACGGACGACGGTGCGCACCGACGCACGTCGCGCCGACCTGCGCGGACGCCGACCCGCGGTCGTCGGTCAGCAGGTGCAGCGATCCGGGCGCCACGTCGGGCGGATGAGCGCCAGCGCCTCGTCGCCGAACGGGTTCACGCCCGGCCCGGCCGCGAGCGCGTGCCCGACGAGCACGTGCAGGCACTTGACGCGCGTCGGCATGCCGCCGGCCGAGATGCCCGCGATCTCCTCGACGTGCCCGAGCTCCTCGCGGTCCGCGAGGTAGGCCTCGTGCGCGTGGCGGTAGGCCTCGGCGAGGTCGGCCTCGACCGCGAGCCGCGCCGTCCACTCCTTCATCAGCCCCGACGCCTCGAGCGTGCTCACGGCCGCGACCGCCTGCGGGTTCGTCAGGTAGTACGTGGTCGGGAACGGCGTGCCGTCGTCGAGCCGGGGCGACGTCCGCACGACGAGCGGGCGGCCGCACACGCAGCGTGCGGCGATCGCGACCACACCGCGAGGCGGGCGGCTGAGCTGCTCGGCGAGCACCTCGAGGTCTCGCTCGGTCACGGCGGGGGCGATGGTGGGCACGGGGATCCTCGTCCTGGGGTTGGGGACGTCCATTGTCCCCCAGGTCGCGGGCAGACCGCCGCCGGTGCTACGGCGGGGGCGTCGCGCCCGACGACGCGCCCTTCGTCGCCCGACCCGTCGGGGTCGTCCCCTTCGTGGCGCCCTTCGCCGCGTCCTCGTCCGACGAGGTGCGCTTCGTCGAGGACGCGTCCTTGTCCGGCTCGTCGGTCGTCTCACCCGCGACGACCAGCGACTCCCAGACGGACGTGTACCAGGGCACCTCGGCGGTCGTCGCGACGACCGGCGTGCCGTCGACGACCTCGTCGACCGCGTCCTGGACCGTCTCCGGGTCCACCACGCGATACGCGGTCTCGCCGGGGAGCACGTACGAGAGCCGCTCGCGCGCCTGCGCCGTGACGTACGCCGGGTCGTCCCACCGGCCGAGCTCGGCCTGGAGGTCCTCGTTGCGCTCGCGCGCCTGTGCGACGTGCTGTCGCAGAGCGCGCAGGTCGGCCTCCTGCCGCAGGTAGGTGTGCAGCGTGGGGTAGACCAGGACGAACGCCAGGACCAGCACGCAGCCCAGGACGATCGTGCGCACCGAGAACAGCCGCGGCGGCTCGACCCTGGCCCGCTCCGCCCGCGCCGTGCCCCGCGCGGGCGTGGCCGGCGCCCGGCCGCTCGGGCGCGTCGCGCCC
>NZ_LFKW01000077.1:0-381 GCF_001040865.1 Cellulomonas sp. A375-1
CGGCAAGTCGAGCCTGCTGTCGATGATCGCGCGCGGCACCGAGGCCGAGGTCTCCGTGATCGCGCTCGTCGGCGAGCGCGGCCGTGAGGTGCGCGAGTTCCTCGAGGACGACCTGGGCGCAGAGGGACTCGCGCGGTCCGTCGTCGTCGTCGCGACGTCCGACGAGCCGCCCATGGTGCGCATGCGCTCCGCGTTCGTCGCGACGCGCATCGCCGAGCACCTGCGCGACGAGGGCCGCCACGCGGTCCTGATGATGGACTCCCTGACGCGCGTCGCGATGGCGCAGCGCGAGATCGGGCTGTCGGTCGGCGAGCCGCCCGCGACGCGCGGCTACCCGCCGAGCACCTTCTCGCTGCTCGCCCAGCTCCTCGAGCGCGCCGG
>NZ_LFKW01000008.1:0-8964 GCF_001040865.1 Cellulomonas sp. A375-1
GTCGGCGTCGAGCGGCGCGTGCTGCCCCGGCTCGAACGGCTGCGCGCCGCCGCGCAGGAGCTGCGAGGGCTCGTCGTCCTCGACAACTGCGAGCACGTGCTCGCCGCGGCCGCGGACCTCGTCGCGGACCTGCTCGACGTGGTCCCGCCCGACGTCACGATCCTGGCGACGTCCCGCGCGCCGCTCGGCCTCGTCGGCGAGCGCGTGCACCGGCTGCCCGCCCTGCCCGACACCGACGCCCTCGCGCTGCTGCGCGCCCGCGCCGAATCGGCCCGGCCCGGCCTCGTCTGGGACGACGAGCGCGCGCTCGAGCTGTGCCACCGCCTCGACAGCCTCCCCCTCGCGCTCGAGCTCGCGGCTGCCCGCCTGCGCTCGATGCCGCTCGAGGACCTGCTCGACAGCCTCGCCGACCGGTTCGCGCTGCTCGACGACGCGCTGCGCGGGCTGCCCGAGCGCCACGCGAGCCTGTGGGCGCTCGTCGACTGGAGCCGCGAGCTGCTGCCCGACGACGAGCGCGAGCTGCTCGCCCGGCTCGCCGTGGTGCCCGGCTCGTTCACCGCGGCGCTCGCCGCGAGCGTCGCGGGCGTGCCGGACGCGCGGCGCGGGCTCGCGGACCTCGTCGACCAGTCCCTGCTGGTGCTCGACGACGCCGGCCCCGGCCCCGCGCGCTACCGCATGCTCGAGACGGTCCGCGAGTACGGCGAGGCGCGCCTCGACGCCGCGGGCACGCGCGCCGACGCGATGGCCGGGCTGGTCGCGTGGGCCACGCGCGAAGCCGTGGACCTGAGCGACCGGATGACCGGCGAGGGGCAGCTCGACGCGTTCGCGCGGTGCAGCGACGAGCAGGAGGCGCTGGTCGCGGCGCTGCGATGGTCGATCGAGCACGACGAGGCGGCGGCCGTCGAGGTCGCGTCCGCCCTGTTCCCGTGGTGGACCGTGCGCGGTATGCACGTGGAGGTCGTGACGTGGGCCTCGCGGCTCGTGCACGTGAGCGAACCGGCCGCGCGTCGACGCTCCGCGCTGTTCGTCGGCGCGGCCTCGGGGCGGCGCGTGCCGCACGGCGAGCTCACCACGACCGTCATGCTCCAGACGGCGGTCAACGGCGGCATCACGACGACGCTGCGGCTGACCGCGCTCGCCGGCCGCGTGCTGCGGCGGCTCGCACGCGAGCAGTCCGACGAGGTCCGACCCGGCTCGGCGGCGCTGGCCGCGGCAGTCCCGTCGCTCGTCTCGACCGACCTGGCGGCGCTCGAGGACTCTGCGCGGTCCCTCACCGCGCAGGACGACGAGTACGTCCAGGCGCTCGGCCTGTTCCTGCGCGCCGCGGTGCGGGAGAACGCCGGCGAGACCGACGGGTCCGCGCAGGACGCCCGCGCGGCGTTCGCGATGTTCGAGCGGATCGGCAACCACTGGGGCATGGGCATGGCCGCGCAGGGGGTCGCGCAGTGGTCGGCGGCGCACGGCGGCGACGACGCCGTGGAGTGGCTCGAGCGCAGCGTGCACCACCTCGAGCTCGTCGGCGCCGTGCAGGACGCGCGCAGCCTGCGGGTGCTGCTCGACGTGCAGCGCGCAGTCGAGGGCGACCAGGACGGTCGAGCCGCGCTGCACGACGTGGTCACCTCCCCGCGTGAGGAGGCGATGGACCGCGCGCAGGCCCTCCTCGGGCTCGCGATGGTCGCGCTGTCCGACGGCGACAACGCGAGCGCCGTGACGCACGCGCTGCGCGCCGTGCAGACGGTCGCCGACGACGAGTCGTCCGTCCCGCAGGCGCGCATCGTGTTCCGCGTGTCGGCGGTCGTGCTGCTGCTGCAGGCCGAGCGCGACGAGACCGACCCGGCCCGCCGCGCAGCCGTCGACGCGGACGTCGTCGCGGCGCTGACCGCCGCCATCACCGACGCGCGGGGCCTGAGCGACATGCCGGTCGTCGGGGCGTTCGCGCTCGGCTGCGCCGAGCTCGTCGCGTGGCGCGGCGACGACGAGGACACCGCGGTCGAGCTGTGGGCGCTCGGTACCCGGATGGGGGCGAGCGTCTCGAGCATCGCGCTCCAGGTGGGCAAGAACCGGTCGCTCGCGAGCAGCCTCGCGGGCGCGCGCGGGCAGGCTCGGGCCGACGAGCTGCGGCCGCGTCCCGCGTCCGAGATCAGCCGCTCGATCCTCGCGCTGGCGTCCCGCCTGCTGGGCCCCGCGACGCAGCGCTGACCCCGCGGGCCACGGGTCGACCCGGCAGACGACGGGGTCCGCGCCGCCCAGCGACGCGGAACCCGCTCGACCGTCAGACCTTGCGGCGGTAGGCGCGCAGCGCCAGCGGCATGAACACCGCGACCAGGCCCACGCACCACGCGAGCGTCCACCACACGTGGTTGCCCACCGGCGTGCCGAGGAACAGCCCGCGCATCGAGTCGACCAGGTGCGTCAGCGGGTTGACGTCGACGAAGCCCTGCATCCAGCCGGGCAGGTCGTCGGTCTGCACGAACACGTTGGAGCCGAACGTCAGCGGCATGATCAGCAGGAACATCACGCCCTGCACCGCACCGGACGTGCGCACGATCATCCCGACCCACACGCTCACCCACGACAGGCAGACCGCGAACAGCACGGCCAGCAGGCACCCGGCGACCGCCTCGAGCGGGCTCGTCGCGATCCGGAAGCCCATCGCGTAGCCCGTGCCGATCGTCACGACCGCGACGATCACGTACCGCACCACGTCGCCCAGCACCGCGCCCAGCAGGGGTGCCGACCGGGGGATCGGCAGCGACTTGAACCGGTCGAAGATCCCCTTCTCCATGTCGGTGTTGAGGTTCACGCCGATCGCGATCGCGCCCATCGCGATCGTCTGCCCGAGGATCCCGGGCAGCAGGAACTGCAGGTAGTCGCCCGTGCTGCCGGCGACCGCGTTGCCGAAGATCGTCACGAAGATCGCCAGGAAGATGATCGGCTGCAGCGTCACGTCGATCAGCGCCTCGGGCGTGCGCCACGTCTTGATGAGGCTGCGCCTGGTCAGCGCGGCGGAGTGGCGCACCAGCGGGAACGGGCGGGCCGGCGCGGCCGCGGCCGCGCGCGGTGCGGGCTGCGTGCGGGTCGGTTCGAGAGTCGTGGTGGTCATGCCGCCACCTCCTTGCTGGTGTCGCGGGCGATGTCGTCGGAGCCGGGCTCGGCCTCGTCGGACGTGGTCCGGCCGGTCAGGGTGAAGAAGACCTCGTCGAGGCTCGGCAGGTGCAGCGAGAGCTCCGTGACACCGATGCCCGCGCCGCCCAGGCGCGCGACCGTCGCCGTGAGCGCCTCGTCGCCGGCCACCGGGACCGCGAGCATCCCCTTGCGGATCTCGTCGGCTGCGGCACCCGTGCTGACCTGCGAGAGGATCTGCGCGGTCTCCGCCAGGCGGGTCTGGTCCGTCGGGCGCACCTCGAGCGTCTGGCCGCCGACGATGCGCTTGAGCCCGTCCGGGGTGTCGTGCGCGATCACGCGGCCGTGGTCGACGACCGTGATCTCGTCGGCCAGCGCGTCCGCCTCCTCGAGGTACTGCGTGGTGAGCAGCACCGTCGAGCCGTCCGCGACGAGCGAGCGGACCACGTCCCACATCGCCTCGCGCTTCGCGGGGTCGAGTCCGGTGGTCGGCTCGTCGAGGAAGATCACGTCGGGCCGTCCGACGAGGCTCGCGGCCAGGTCGAGGCGGCGACGCATGCCGCCGGAGTACGTCTTCGCGGGACGGTCGGCGGCGTCCGCGAGGTCGAACCACTCGAGCAGCTCGACGGCACGGGCGCGGGCGCCCTTGCGGCCGAGCTCGAGCAGGGTGCCGAACAGCACGAGGTTCTGGCGGCCCGTGAGGTCCTCGTCGACGGACGCGTACTGCCCGGTCAGGCCGATCATGTGCCGGACCTTCTCGGCGTCGCGGACCACGTCGAGGCCGTTGATGCGGGCCGTGCCCGCGTCGGGGGTGAGCAGGGTGGACAGGATGCGGACGGTCGTCGTCTTGCCGGCGCCGTTGGGGCCGAGCACACCGAGCACGGTGCCCCGGGGGACGACGAGGTCGACGCCCTGCAGCGCCTTCGTCTCGCCGAAGTGCTTCACAAGGCCCTCGGCCTCGATCACCAGGTCTGTTGTCATGCCGTCACCCTGACCACCCCGGCTGACACGGCCCCGACACCCCACCGACACCACCGACACCACCCCGACCCGCCCCACCGGACCCCCGCGCACCGCTCCCCTGCCCCGCCCCCACCTCGCGACCCAGCGACTGCTCAGGCCAACCCGCCCCACAGCCGGAGCAAGCCCTGGCTCACGCCACCACCACCCCGCGACCGCGACCCAGCGTCTGCTCAGGCCACATCCGCGGTGAGCCGGAGCAAGCGCTGGGTCGCGGAGGGGTGGGGTCAGTAGAGGTCGCGGCAGAGGAGGAGGAGGGTGGTGTCGTCGACCGACGACGGGTCGCTGCACTCGCGGACGACGTCGTCGATGTCGACCGGGCGCGTCGGGTCCTCGCGCGTGAACGCGCCGACCAGCCGGGCCAGGCCCGCGCGCAGGTTCGTCGAGCGCGAGTCGACGAGCCCGTCGCTGTAGAGCACGACGCCGCCACCGGGCTCGATCACGAACCGGTGCGTGGGCGGCTCCCCCGAGCCGACGCCGACGGGCCGGTCCACGCTGACCTCGAGCAGCTCGGCACCGCCGACCGCGTCGAGCACGAGCGGGCGGGGGTGACCCGCGATGGAGACCTCGACCTCGCCCGTCGCCTGGTCGACCGCGGCGACGACGACCGTGGCCATGTCGGTGGCCATCGTGCGGCGGGCCACCACGTCGGTCCAGCGCAGCGCGTCGGCCGGACCGTCGCCGCGCAGCAGGAACGCCCGCAGCGAGTTGCGCAGCTGGCCCATCGCCGCGGCGGCGGACAACCCGTGCCCGGCGACGTCCCCGATGACCACGGCGATCCGCCCGTCGGGCAGCTCGAGCGCGTCGTACCAGTCGCCCCCGACCTGACCGCCGGGTGCGGGCACGTAGCGCGCGTGCAGCTGCCACCCCTCGACGTGCGGCAGCTCTGCGGGCAACAGGGAGCGCTGCACGGTCTCGGCGACGCCGAGCGCCCAGCGGGTGCGCAGCAGGAGCGTCTCGAGCAGGCGTCGGCGCAGGTCGGTGACCGAGCGCAGCTCCTGCGCGGTCCACGGCGCGCTCCGGCCACGAATCGTCTGGGTCCACTTCTCGAACGACTTGCGCGGGCTGAGCCGCACCTCGTCGCCCTCACGCCGTGCGATCGCCTTGTTCTGCGGGTCCCCGCCCCAGGACACGTCGTGCACGGCCTCGCGGCGCAGCCAGACGATCGCGCGGTCCTCGGGCAGCCGCACCGCGAGCAGCCCGGCGACGCCCGGCAGCGCGTCCGCGAGCGCGGGCTCCTGCGCGCTGAGCTCGGTGCGCGCGGTGACGTCCTCGGGCTGCGCGGCGATCCACTCGCGCAGCGGCGACGGGTCGTCGGGCACCACGCCCTCGACGCTCCGGGTGTCGTCGCCGAAGACCACGACCCCCTGCGCGGGCACGAGCTCGAGCAGGGACACCCCGGACGCGGTCCGCCCGACGAGCGCGTCACCCAGGGTGTGCGCGGCGTCGCGGGACGCGATGAGCAGGCGCACGAGCGTCGCCTCCGCGGCGAGCGCCGCCTGCAGCTCGTCCTCCTCGGCCCGGGCGACCAGGCGCAACGACAGCGACGACCCGAGGAACTCGGCCGCCGCGCGCACGCCGTACGGAGGGTGGTGCGGACCGGAGTAGTGGTGGCACGCGACGAGGCCCCACAGCCGCCCGTCGCGCAGCAGCGAGATCGACATCGACGCGGCGACGCCCATGTTGCCGAGGTACTCGAGGTGGATCGGCGAGACGCTGCGCAGCACCGAGTGCGTGAGGTCGAGCGGCTCCCCGGTCGCCGCGTCGACCCCCGGGACGAGCGGCGCGGGGGTGTACCCGACGTCGGCGATGAGCCGGATCCAGCTCTGCTCGTACAGCGCGCGGGCCTGCGGCGGGATGTCCGAGGCGGGGTAGTGCAGCCCGAGGAACGAGTTGAGGTCCGCGCGCTTGGCCTCCGCCACGACCTCGCCGTTGTACTCGGCGTCGAACCGGTAGATCATCACGCGGTCGAACCCGGTCAGCGCCCGCACCTCGTGCGCGGCCACGTCGTACAGCTCGGCGAGCGACTGGCTCGCGCTCAGTCGTTCGAGCGCGTCACGCACCGCCTGGTAGGTGTTCGGGAACGAGAACGGCCGCGGGCCGGTCGACGCCTCGAGCTCGACCACGAGCAGGGTCCGGTCGCCGACGACCACGCGGTGCAGCACCGCGTCGACCTCGCGCGGGCCGTCGGGGGTGGCCGCGACGACGACGAGCGGGTTGCGCTGCCGGAGGTTCCCGAACGTGCGCACGTGCGCGCGGATCTGCTCGGCCGGCTCGCTCCCGAGCACGGCGTCGAGGTCCGCCCCGAGCGTGTCCTGGACGCTGCGGCCGAGGAGGTCCGCGACGTTGGCCGACACGTGCTCGACGACGAGCTCGGGCTCGGTGACCGCGAGCAGCACACCGTGCGGCTGGACCGAGCCGGGCACGTGGATCGGCTCACGCGCGCAGTTGTCGAGGTCGACGGGCTCCCCGGGTTCGAGCAGGTCGGCCATCGGTTCGCGGTCGGACATCCGCTGGCACCTCCTCGTCGACATTTTCGGTGTGCAACCTAACTCACGCCACCACCTCCTCCGTACGGGCCCGGCGCGCGCGCGTCGGGCGCACGAGCGCGACGACGACGAGCACCGACGCGACGGCGACCAGCACCCCGAGCACGGGCCAGCCGGTCGCGGTCGTCGCGAGGCCCGCGCCGAGGGAACCGACCACCGCGGCGGCGGTCGCGACGACCTCGGCCACGGGCTGCACACGCCCGCGCTCGGCGGGCCGGTACGACGCCGCGACCATCGCCGCGCCGCCGCTGCCGGCGAGGTTCCACCCCACCCCGGCGAGCGTCATCGCGACGACGAACGCGACCATGTCCGGCCGCACGGTCGCCAGGCCCGCGGCGGCGAGCACGAGCGCACCGAGTGCCGCGACGCGCCGCTCGCCCAGCCGCCCGATCCACCGCGCGACCAGCAGCCCCGGTGCGTACATCCCGATCATGTGGAGCTGGACCGAGAACGCCGCGTGCTGCTCGGTGTGCCCCATGTCCATGCCCGCGACGGGCCCCGCGGTCATGAGCGAGCTCATCGCGGCGGCCGCGAGCGCGGTGACCAGGACGCCGAGCACGAGGACGGGCTGGCGCCACAGCTCGCGGTGCGAGCGCGCCGCGGCCGCCGGCGCACCCTCGTCGGCCCGGCGGGGTCCGGTCAGGTGTGCGAGGTCCCGCGGGAGGCGCGCGTTCCACCCGCACGCGAGCACCGCGAACCCGGCGACCAGCAGGTACGACGCGACGTACGGGGTCGAGCCGAGCCCGCCGGCGGCCGTCGCGAGGAACGGCCCGACGAGCGCCGCGAGCAGACCTCCCGCGAGCAGCGTCGTGATCGCGCGCGCCCGCTCGTCGGGATTCGCCTCCGCGACCGCGTACCGGTAGTAGCCCGCGCCCGCCTGGTACACCCCGACGAGCGCCGTCCCGACGCAGAACAGCGCGAACGAGCCACGGTGGACCGCGTACGCCGACAGGAGGCCCGCCGCGACGGCCGCCAGCGGCGCGAGGGTGAAGACGCGCCGGTACCCGCTGCGCCCGATCCACCGCGAGAGCGCGAACGTCGAGAGCACCGCGACGACGGGCATGAGGCTGAACGGGAGCGTCGCGAGCGCGCGCGTCGGCGCGAGGTGCGCCCCGACGATGCCCGTGAGGGTCAGGTCGATCGAGATGCCGAACGTGTAGAGCGACTGCGCGGGGACGAGTCGGCGCGTGAGGCGCGGCCCGTCGACGCGCGGGGGCTCGACGAGCGCGCGAGTCGGGGCGTCAGGTGGGGTCACGCGACCACCCTGGCGGGGTCGGGTACCGCCCGACGAGCGGCAGGATTGCCACTGTGCGCTAGATTCTCGCCATGAGCGTGGACGGTCCGGTGCCGAGGCCCCAGCGCGTGCGCGACGTCGCCGTGCTCGCGCTCCCGGGCGCGCTGCCGATGGAGATCGGCATGCCGTTCCAGGTGCTCCAGAGCCGCACCGCCGAGCACTACCGCCTGACGCTGTGCGGGCGGAGCCCCGGTCCCGTGCCCACCGCGGGCGGGTTCCCGGTCGTCGCGCAGGCCGGGCTCGAGGCCGTCGTCGCGGCCGACACCGTGATCGTCCCCGCGTACGACGACATCGACCAGCCACCCGCCGACGACGTGCTCGACGCGCTGCGCACCGCGCACGCCCGCGGCGCACGCGTCGTGGCGATCTGCGTCGGCGCGTTCGCGCTGGCCGCCGCGGGACTGCTCGACGGTCGGCGTGCGACGACGCACTGGGCCTACACCCACCGCCTCGCGGCGCGGTACCCGCTGGTCCGCGTGGACCCGGACGTGCTGTTCGTCGACGAGGGCGACGTCCTGACCTCCGCGGGCGTCGCGTCCGGCATCGACGCGTGCCTGCACCTGCTGCGCACCGACCTGGGTGCCGCGGTCGCCAACCACGTGGCGCGCGCGATCGTCGCGGCACCGCACCGCGACGGCGGGCAGGCGCAGTTCATCGCCCGGACCACCCCGCCCGACGCCGCGAGCACGCTCGCGGGCACCCGGGCGTGGGCCCTCGACCACCTGCACGAGCCGCTGACCGTCGCGGACCTCGCGCGGCACGCGAGCATGTCGCAGCGCACGCTCGCCCGGGCGTTCGCGGCCGAGACCGGCGCGTCACCCCTGCGCTGGCTCACCGCTGCGCGCGTCGACCGCGCGCGCGAGCTGCTCGAACGCACCGACTGGAGCACCGACCGTGTCGCCCAGGAGTGCGGCCTCGGGACCGCCGCGAACATGCGCCTGCACTTCCACCGCCTCGTCGGCGTGAGCCCCTCGGACT
>NZ_LFKW01000078.1:0-19026 GCF_001040865.1 Cellulomonas sp. A375-1
CTCGGCCGCGCGCGGAGGTGGTGCGCGCCCCGTGCCGACCCCCGAGCCGGGGCAGGACGTGCGGCAGAGCGAGACGCCCGCACAGCGCGAGGCCCGCACTCCTCGCACGGTGTCGTCCCGTCCCGTCGAGACGAGCGCGGACGAGCCCGCCACCGGCCCGACGCAGCGCGCCGTCGCGCGGGTCGACCCGGGCGCGCTGCGGCCGGTCCCGCCGCCCCCCGCGGTGTCGATCCGGGTGCCGCCGGTGGTCTCGACCACGTCGGCAGCACGCTTCGCCGAGCGGGCCAAGGTCCGCCGGACGATCGCGCGCCGGCAGGCGATCGGGATCCTCGGCGCCTGCGTCGCGCTGGCCGCGCTCGCGTGGCTGCTGCTGTGGTCGCCCGTGCTCGCGCTCGACACGAGCGAGCTCGTGGTCGACATCGAGGGCGCCGGGTCGGTGGTCGCGAGCGACAAGGTCAGCGACGTCGTCGCCGCGCACGCGGGAACGCCGCTGCCGCGCCTGGACACCGGCGCGATCCGGCAGGACGTGCTCGACGTGCCGGGTGTGCGCGAGGCGTCGGTGTCGCGCGACTGGCCGCACGGGCTGACGGTCACGATCGTCGCGCGCGAGCCCGTCGCGGCCGTGCCGGCGCAGGGCCGCTCGGGGTTCACGCTGCTCGACGAGGAGGGCGTGCAGGTCGGCCACGTGCGCAAGGCACCCGCCGAGCTGCCGGTCGTGGACGTGCCCGCGGGCGACAAGCGGACGCTTCGGGCCGTGCTCGACGTGGTCCACGAGCTGCCCGTCGAGCTGTCGCCGCAGGTCGGGTCGATCTCGGCGCGCACGCAGGACACGGTCTCGATGGAGCTGCGCGGGGGGCTGCGCGTGGACTGGGGGAGCTCGGCGGACACGACGCTGAAGATCGCGGTGCTGACGACCCTGCTCGGCTCCGACGCGGTGAAGTCGGCCACGGTCGTCGACGTCTCGGCCCCTCGCATGCCGATCATCAAGTGAGCCGTCCACACCCCGGCGCGGGGGCCACCGGGTGAGGTCGCCATGGTGTGGGGAATCCGTCGGCCGACACGCGCGCGCGGTCGTTGATCCACGACTGGACCCGACCTACCGTCACGCCCTGACAGCACACCTGACATAACTATAACCCTCAAGTAGAGGGTGAAGGTTTGAGCTCGTCCTCGCGGCGTGTCGCGGGGCGGACGTCGGACCGCAGGGGCCGGAGCGCGACCGACCGGACCCACCGCAGCACGACACACGCCGGGCCCGCGCCCGACAGGCTCGCACGATCGGCACGAACGAGAGGCACCCACCGTGGCAGCTCCGCAGAACTACCTGGCGGTCATCAAGGTCGTCGGCATCGGCGGCGGCGGCGTGAACGCCGTGAACCGCATGATCGAGGTCGGCCTCAAGGGTGTCGAGTTCATCGCGGTCAACACCGACGCGCAGGCCCTGCTCATGTCCGACGCCGACGTCAAGCTCGACGTCGGCCGTGAGCTCACGCGTGGGCTCGGCGCGGGCGCCGACCCCGAGGTCGGCAAGAAGGCCGCCGAGGACCACGCGGAGGAGATCGAGGACGTCCTGCGGGGTGCGGACATGGTCTTCGTCACCGCGGGCGAGGGCGGCGGCACGGGCACGGGTGGCGCTCCGGTCGTCGCGCGCATCGCGCGCTCGCTCGGTGCGCTGACGATCGGTGTCGTCACGCGCCCGTTCACGTTCGAGGGCCGCCGCCGTTCGGTGCAGGCGGACGCGGGCATCGACGCGCTGCGTGCCGAGGTCGACACGCTCATCGTCATCCCCAACGACCGCCTGCTGCAGATCTCGGACCGCTCGGTCTCCGTGCTGGACGCGTTCCACTCGGCCGACCAGGTGCTGCTGTCCGGTGTCCAGGGCATCACCGACCTGATCACGACGCCCGGCCTGATCAACCTCGACTTCGCTGACGTGAAGTCCGTCATGCAGGGCGCCGGCTCGGCGCTCATGGGCATCGGCTTCGCGCGGGGCGACGACCGCGCCGTGCAGGCCGCGGAGATGGCGATCAGCTCGCCGCTCCTCGAGGCCAGCATCGACGGCGCGCACGGCGTGCTGCTGTCGATCCAGGGTGGATCCGACCTCGGCCTGTTCGAGATCAACGAGGCGGCCCGGCTGGTCCAAGAGGCCGCGCACCCCGAGGCGAACATCATCTTCGGTGCGGTCATCGACGACGCGCTGGGCGACGAGGTGCGCGTGACGGTCATCGCGGCCGGGTTCGACGGCGGCTCGCCGACCGTGCGACGCGACGCGCGTGCGCTCGGCCAGGTCAGCGGGCAGGCGCCGCGCCAGGTGCCGCACGTCCCCGCGCCGCGGCCCAACGCGTCCGAGCCCGTCCCCGCGTTCACGCCCGCACCGGCCACGACTGCGGCGGTCCCGGAGGTCCCGGCGTTCCTGTCCACGCAGGCCGAGCCCACGCCCATCACGGGTGCGCTCGAGGTCCCGCGGATCTTCTCGGAGGGTGAGCCGCGTCGCGAGCGCGAGCGCGAGGAGCTCGACGTCCCCGACTTCCTCAAGTGACGTCCCGCGCCGGGGCCGAGATCCACCTCGACGAGGTCGATCTCGGCCCCGGCGTCGTCGCGGGATTCACCGACCGCCGCGGCGGGGTGAGCCGGGCTCCGTTCGAGAGCCTCGACCTCGGCGCGCACGTGGGCGACGATCCGCGCGCAGTCGCGGCGAACCGGGAACGGCTCGCCGCGCGCCTGGGCTGCCGCGTCGCGTTCGTCGACCAGGTGCACGGCGCGGACGTCGTCGAGGTCAGCGGCGCGCACGCGCTGCCCGACGACGTGCTCGCGCCTGTCGGCACGGCGGACGCGCTCGTGACGCGCGCGGACGACGTCGCGCTGGCCGTGCTCGTCGCCGACTGCGTCCCCGTGCTCCTCGCGGACCCGGTCGCGCGGGTCGTCGCCGCCGCGCACGCGGGACGGCGCGGTCTGCTCGACGGCGTGGTCCAGGCGGCGCTCGACGCGCTCGTGGCCCGTGGCGGCGACATCACCCGGGTCCGTGCCGCGATCGGGCCGTCGGTCGCCGGCTCGTCGTACGAGGTCCCCGCCGAGCTGCGCGACGAGGTCGCGGCGGTGCTCCCGCCGACCGCGGCGACGACGGCCTGGGGGACGCCCGCGCTCGACCTGCCTGCGGGCGTCGAGGCGGTCCTGCGCGCGGCCGGCGTGCCGCACGTGAGCCGGTCGGCGCGCGACACGTGGGGCGACGCGGAGCTGTTCTCCTACCGCCGGTCGGGGCGCACCGGTCGGTTCGCGGGCGTGGTCCGCCTCGTCTGACACCGGATCGCTCTGCCGCCTGTGCACATCTGCTCTTGACACGGAGGCATGTCGGCGTGTCGCGCCGGGAGGCACAGGGACGGCGTTGCTAGCGTGACCAGCGGAGAAGACGGGCCTGCGACACGCGGCCGCAGTGACGGGCTGCGGCGTCGAGGGTCCGACGAGCTGGTCCGGACGATGTCCGGGGGAGGAGCGGGGCCATGGCCGGAGCGCTGCGCAAGACGATGCTGTACCTGGGCCTGGCCGACGACCACGCCGAGAACGGTGAGTACCTCGACGAGTACGAGGGGACGGACGCGCCCATGGAGCACGAGGAGCACGAGGCCCAGGTCACGCCGTTCCGCCCGACCCGCGTCGCGGCCGTCGAGCACGCGGCCCCGGCGGCCGAGCTGCGTCGCATCACGACGATCCACCCGCGGTCCTACAACGACGCGCGCAAGATCGGCGAGGCGTTCCGCGAGGGCACCCCGGTGATCATGAACCTCACCGACATGGACGACGCGGACGCCAAGCGGCTCGTCGACTTCTCGGCCGGCCTCATCTTCGGGCTGCACGGCGCGATCGAGCGCGTGACCAACAAGGTCTTCCTGCTCTCGCCGGCGCACGTCGAGGTCTCGGGCGGCGAGGCGCCCGCGACCGGCAACGGTCGTCCGGGCTTCTACAACCAGAGCTGACGCGTGGCCCTCGTCCTGCAGCTGCTGACGTTCGTCGTCTTCGTCTTCTTCCTGTTCCTGCTCGTCCGGCTGATCCTGGACTGGGTCATGTTCTTCGCGCGCGAGTGGCGGCCCCGTGGGGCGGTGCTGGTGATCGCGGAGGCCACCTACACGGTGACGGATCCGCCGCTGCGTGCGCTGCGGCGGATCCTGCCGCCCGTGACCATCGGTCCGGTCCGCCTCGACCTGGCGTTCCTGGTGCTGTTCATCGGCTGCAGCTTCCTGCTGTCGCTGCTGCCCAGCATCGCCGCGCAGCTCTAGGTTCCCGCCAGACGCGTGACGTCTACCGTCGACGTCGGGCGTTGTCCGCTACGGTGGCCGAGGTGGGCGAGTGAGCGCCGACCGCAGCTATACCTACCCCGCACTACCCGAACGAGGTGACGACGATGGCACTGCTGACCGCAGACGACGTCCTGAACAAGAAGTTCCAGGCGACGAAGTTCCGTGAGGGATACGACCAGGACGAGGTCGACGACTTCCTCGACGAGGTGGTCAACACCCTGCGTGACCTCCAGGGCGAGAACGAGGACCTCAAGACCAAGCTCGCGGCGGCCGAGCGCCGCATCGCCGAGCTGAGCCGCGCCGGCGCCCAGCAGTCGGTGGCCGCGCCCGTCGCGCCGCCGAAGCCCGAGCCCGCTCCCGAGCCCGCCCCTGTCGTGGCGGCGCCCGCGCCCGTCCCCGCCGCCGTCTCGGCCGGCCCGGTGCGCACGAGCGAGCCCGAGTCCGCGACCGGCATGCTCCAGCTCGCGCAGAAGCTGCACGACGACTACGTCCGCAGCGGCCAGGAGGAGTCCGAGCGCCTCGTCGGCGAGGCGAAGAGCCAGGCGAACCGGATCGTCCGCGAGGCGGAGGAGACGTCGCAGCGCACGCTCGGCCAGCTCGAGCAGGAGCGGTCGCTCCTCGAGCGCAAGATCGACGAGCTGCGCGTGTTCGAGCGCGACTACCGGACGCGCCTCAAGAGCTACCTCGAGAACCTGCTCGGTGACCTCGACAACCGCGGCAACGCGCTCCCGCCGCGCTCGTCGGCGGCCCAGCCGGTCGGCGAGGGCCACAACCTGTAGTCCATCGTTCGCACTCGCCCGCACGAGCGGGCGACTCGCTGGCACGCGGACGGCAGCCGGGGTACTGCCGTCGTTCGCGCTGGTCAGCGCCACGGCACGCCGGGTCTTCACCCGGCGTGTCGTGTTGTGCGGCGCCGTATGCACGTCTACAGTCACGTGACTTCACTGACAGGGGGCCCAGCCGTGGCGAACGACTCGCTCAGCACCGTCGTCGTTCCGGACGACGCCAAGGAGCTCGCGCGTCTCGCGAAGCTCTTCCCCGTCCGCGAGGGCGAGAAGCCGTGGACCGCGCGCGAGGTGCGCGACGTCGCCGACGAGCTCGCGTCCGACGTGGACCGGCTCTCGAGCGAGCTCGCGTCCGCGGACGCCGAGCTCTCGGACCTGCTGCGCAACTCGGGCGACGGCGCGGGCGACGACCAGGCCGACTCCGGCTCGTCGGCGCTCGAGCGCGAGCAGGAGCTCACGCTCGTGAACAACACGCGCGACATGCTCAGCCAGACGCAGCACGCGCTGGCCCGGATCAGCGCCGGCACGTTCGCGACCTGCGAGTCGTGCGGCAAGGCGATCGGCAAGGCACGCCTGCAGGCGTTCCCGCGCGCGACCCTGTGCGTCGAGTGCAAGCAGCGCGAAGAGCGTCGCTGACGGACCTCGGCGTCCCGCCGCGTGCCGCGACCGTAGACTCCTGCGGTGCCTTCCACCCTCCCCGACGGGGACGAGACGACCGACGTCGCCCCGGCGACGCCGACCGAGCCCACGACCGACCGGGCGGTGCCGACGAGCGACCCGCTGGACGCTGACGTGGCGGGCGACGCGGACGTCGCCGACGACGCCGGCGCCGAGCGCGCGCCGCACGGACGTCCCGCCGACGAGCGTCGCCGTCGGCGCCTGGTCGCGCTGCTCGTGTCCATCGCCGGGGGTGTCCTCGTCCTCGACCAGCTCAGCAAGGCCTGGGCGATCGCGACGCTCGACGGCGAGCGGCGCGAGCTGATCGGGGACCTGCTCGGTCTCCAGCTCGTGTTCAACCCCGGTGCGGCGCTCTCGATCGCGACCGGGATGACCTGGGTCCTCACGCTCGTCGCCGTGGCGGTCGTCGTGGTGCTCGTGCGGGTCGCTCGCCGGCTCGGGTCCACGACCTGGGCGGTCGCGCTCGGCCTGCTGCTCGGCGGCGCGCTCGGCAACCTCGTCGACCGGCTCGTGCGTGAGCCCGGGTTCGCGCGCGGGCACGTGATCGACTTCATCGCGTACGTGGACTGGTTCGTGGGCAACGTCGCGGACATCGCGATCGTCGTGGCCGCGGGTCTCGTCGTGCTGCTCGTCGCGCGCGGCGTGGGTGTCGACGGGACGCGCGACCACGATCTCGCGGACGATGCGGACGGCGAGTCCGACGGCGAGCCCGGTGCCGGGCACGCCGACGACGCGGACGCGGACGGCAGCGCTCGTGGCTGACGTGCGCAGCCTCCCGGTGCCGGACGGCCTCGCGGGAGAGCGGGTCGACGCGGGTCTGTCCCGACTGCTGGGCGTGTCCCGCACCCGCGCGGCCGAGATCGCCGAGGCGGGCGGCGTGCTGCTCGATGGCAAGCCCGTGGGCAAGTCGGACCGGCTGCCGGCCGGTGCGTGGCTCCAGGTCGAGATCCCGTCGGTGGCGTCGCCTGCGGTCGAGGTCGTGGCTGAGCCGGTGCCGGGCATGGGGATCGTGTACGACGACGACGACGTCGTGGTGATCGACAAGCCGGTGGGCGTGGCCGCCCACCCGTCACCGGGCTGGACGGGGCCGACCGTCGTCGGCGCGCTGGCCGCGGCGGGCTACCGGATCTCGACGTCGGGCGCCGCCGAGCGGCAGGGCGTCGTGCACCGGCTGGACGTCGGCACGAGCGGTCTCATGGTCGTCGCGAAGAGCGAGCACGCGTACACCGTGCTCAAGCGCGCGTTCAAGGAGCGCACGGTCGAGAAGGTCTACCACGCGCTCGTGCAGGGCCACCCCGAGCCGACGACGGGCACGATCGACGCGCCCATCGGGCGGCACCCCAGCCAGGACTGGAAGTTCGCCGTCACGGCGAGCGGCAAGCCGTCGGTCACGCACTACGAGCTGCTCGAGGCGTTCCCGGCGGCGTCGCTCGTCGAGGTGCACCTCGAGACGGGCCGCACGCACCAGATCCGCGTGCACTTCTCGGCGCTGCGGCACCCGTGCGTGGGCGATCTCACGTACGGCGCCGACCCGGCGCTCGCGCAGCGCGCGGGGCTCGAGCGGCAGTGGCTGCACGCCGTCCGCCTGGGGTTCGAGCACCCCGGCACCGGGGAGTGGCTCGAGGTCGAGAGCGGGTACCCGCAGGACCTGCAGCACGCGCTCGACGTGATCTCCGCCGGGTACCGCTGAGCCTGAGCGGGAGTGTCGCCGGGGCGACCTAGACTCGCTGCGTGGCAGCCGGATCAGCAGTGCAGGACTCGTCGTTCGTCCACCTCCACGTGCACACCGAGTACTCGATGCTCGACGGTGCCGCTCGGCTGGCGCCGCTGTTCGCCGAGGTCGGACGCCTCGGCCAGACCGCGATCGCCACCACGGACCACGGGTACCTGTTCGGGGCGTTCGACTTCTGGTCGAAGGCCACGTCCGCCGGGATCAAGCCGATCATCGGCATCGAGGCGTACGTCACCCCCGGCACGAGCCGGTTCGACCAGACGCGCGTGCGGTTCGGTCAGCAGGGCCAGGAGAGCGACGACGTCTCGGCCCGCGGCTCCTACACGCACATGACACTGCTGGCCCGGAACAACGACGGTCTGATGAACCTGTTCCGGGCGAGCTCGCTCGCGTCGCTCGACGGTCAGATGGGCAAGTGGCCCCGCATGGACCGCGACCTGCTGCAGACGTACGGCAAGGGGCTGATCGCGACCACGGGGTGCCCGTCGGGCGAGGTGCAGACGCGTCTGCGCCTCGGGCAGTGGGACGAGGCGGTGCAGGCCGCGGGCGAGCTGCAGGACATCTTCGGCAAGGAGTACTTCTACGTCGAGCTGATGGACCACGGTCTCGACATCGAGACCCGCGTCTTCAAGGACCTGCTGCGGCTGGCCGAGACGATCGGCGCGCCGCTCGTGGCGACCAACGACCTGCACTACGTGCGGGAGGAGGACGCGTCCTCGCAGGAGGCGCTCCTGGCGATCAACTCGGGCTCGGCGCTCACCGAGCCCACCTACGAGCAGGGCGGCAACCGGTTCGCCTTCGAGGGTTCCGGCTACTACGTGAAGTCGGCGCAGGAGATGCGCCGCATCTGGGCCGAGCTGCCGGAGGCGTGCGACAACACGCTGCGCATCGCCGAGCAGTGCGAGGTGTCGTTCAACACCAAGGCCAACTACATGCCGAACTACCCCTGCCCGCCGGGGGAGGACGAGACGAGCTGGTTCGTCAAGGAGGTCGAGACCGGGCTGCACGAGCGGTACCCGGGCGGCATCCCCGACGACGTGCGCAAGCAGGCGGACTACGAGACCGGCGTCATCACGCAGATGGGCTTCCCGGGGTACTTCCTCGTGGTCGCCGACTTCATCAACTGGGCCAAGAACAACGGGATCCGCGTCGGCCCGGGCCGTGGCTCGGGCGCCGGGTCGATGGCCGCGTACGCGATGCGGATCACCGACCTCGACCCGCTGCGGCACGGACTGATCTTCGAGCGGTTCCTCAACCCGGACCGCGTCTCGATGCCCGACTTCGACGTCGACTTCGACGAGCGTCGGCGTGGCGAGGTCATCCGGTACGTGACCGAGAAGTACGGCGAGGACCGCGTCGCGCAGATCGTCACCTACGGCACCATCAAGGCCAAGCAGGCGCTCAAGGACTCCTCGCGGCTCCTGGGCTTCCCGTTCGCGATGGGGGAGAAGCTCACCAAGGCGATGCCGCCCGCGATCATGGGCAAGGACATCAGCCTCACGGGCATCTTCGATCCGGCCGACCCGCGGTACAACGAAGCCGAGGAGTTCCGCCAGGTCCACGCGGCGGACCCCGACGCGCAGCGCGTCGTCGAGCTCGCCAAGGGCATCGAGGGCCTGAAGCGGCAGTGGGGCGTGCACGCCGCCGGCGTGATCATGTCGAGCGACCCGCTCATCGACATCATCCCGATCATGCGCCGCCCGCAGGACGGCGCGGTCATCACGCAGTTCGACTACCCCACCTGTGAGGGCCTCGGCCTGATCAAGATGGACTTCCTCGGGCTGCGGAACCTGACGATCCTCGACGACGCGCTCGAGAACATCGAGATGAACGGCAAGGACCCGCTGGTCCTCGAGGAGCTCGAGCTCGACGACCCCGAGAGCTACCAGCTCCTGTCGCGCGGCGACACGCTCGGGGTGTTCCAGCTCGACGGCGGCCCGATGCGCTCGCTCCTGCGCCTGATGAAGCCGGACAACTTCGAGGACATCTCCGCGGTCCTGGCGCTGTACCGCCCCGGCCCGATGGGCGTGAACTCGCACACGAACTACGCGCTGCGCAAGAACGGGCAGCAGGAGATCACGCCGATCCATCCCGAGCTCGAGGAGCCGCTCTCGGAGATCCTGGGCTCGACGTACGGCCTGATCGTGTACCAGGAGCAGGTCATGGCCACGGCCCAGAAGGTCGCCGGCTTCACGCTCGGCCAGGCCGACGTGCTGCGGCGCGCCATGGGCAAGAAGAAGAAGTCGGAGCTCGACAAGCAGCAGGCCGACTTCTTCGGCGGGATGACCGAGCGCGGGTTCTCGAAGGCCGCGCAGCAGGCGTTGTGGAACGTCCTCGAGTCGTTCGCCGACTACGCGTTCAACAAGGCCCACACCGCGGCGTACGGCCTCGTCTCGTACTGGACGGCCTTCCTCAAGGCCCACTACCCGGGCGAGTACATGGCCGCGCTGCTCACGAGCGTGCGCGACGACAAGGACAAGTCGGCGCTGTACCTGGGCGAGTGCCGCCGCATGGGCATCACCGTGCTGCCGCCCGACGTGAACTCGTCGGCGGCGAACTTCACCGCGGTCGGGGTCGACATCCGGTTCGGCCTCACGGCGATCCGCAACGTCGGCGCGAACGTGGTCGACGCGATCGTGCGCACGCGTGAGGAGAAGGGCCCGTACGCGTCGTTCACCGACTTCCTGGACAAGGTGCCGGCGGTCGTGTGCAACAAGCGGACGATCGAGTCGCTCATCAAGGCCGGCGCGTTCGACTCGCTGGGCCACCCGCGCAAGGCGCTGCTGCTGATCCACGAGCAGGCCGTGGACGCGGTCATCGGCGTCAAGCGCAAGGAGGCCGAGGGCCAGTTCGACCTGTTCGCCGACGTGTTCGGCGGGGACGACGACCCCGGGTTCCAGATCGCGATCCCCGACCTGCCGGACTGGGACAAGAAGCAGCGCCTCGCGTTCGAGCGCGAGATGCTCGGCCTGTACGTCTCGGACCACCCGTTGTCCGGCCTCGAGCACGTGCTCACGCAGGCGGCGGACGTCTCGATCGCGACGCTCAACGCCGACGAGCTGCGCCCCGACGGCTCGACGGTCGTGGTCGCCGGCCTCATCACGAGCCTGCAGCGCAAGATGTCCAAGCAGGGCAACGCGTGGGCCGCGGTCACGCTCGAGGACATGGAGGGCTCGGTCGAGGTCATGTTCTTCGGCGAGACCTACGTCGCCTACTCGACCGTGCTCGCCGAGGACGCGGTCGTCGTGCTCAAGGGCCGCGTGCGGCGCCGCGACGAGACCATGCAGCTGCAGGCCATGGAGGTCACGCTGCCGGACGTCAACGTCGCGGCCGACGCGCCCGTGGTCGTGACGCTGCCCGTCGCGCGGTGCACCGTGCCGGTGGTGGAGCGCCTCAAGGAGGTGCTCGGGACCCACCCCGGGGTCACCGAGGTGCACCTGAGGCTCACGCAGCCGGGGCGCGCCACGGTGATGCGCCTCGACGAGGGCCTGCGCGTCACGCGCAACCCCTCGCTGTTCGGTGACCTCAAGGCGCTGCTCGGTCCCGGCTGCCTGAACGGCTGACCGCGCGCCGTCGTCGAGCGGTGCCTCAGCCGACGACGGCGCTCTCGACGCCCTGGGGGAGCGAGACCGCCACGACGTCGCCCCGCACGAGCTGGCGGCCACGACGGTCCTCGGGCTCGCCGTTGACGGTCACGGCGCCGTCGTCGAGCAGCGCGCGGGCGTCGGCGCCGGAGTCGGCGATCCCGGCGAGCTTGAGGAACTGACCCAGGCGGATCACGTCGTCGCGGATCGGGACCTCGGGCGCGGAGGGCGTGGGCATGTGCCCAGTGTCCCGCATGGCGGTAAAGGTCGGGGGCGACGCCCGGGCCGAGACCTAGACTCGGACCATGATCTCCCGCATCGACCTGCGTGGTCGCACGCTGTCCCGTCGTGAGCTCCTCGCCGAGCTGCCTCGCGCCGAGGTCGACGTGGAGCACGCGGGCGCGACGGTCGCCCCGATCCTCGAAGCGGTGCGCGAGCACGGTGCGGCGGCGCTGCGTGACCTCGCGGAGAAGTTCGACGGAGTGCGCCCCGAGCACCTGCGGGTGCCGGCCGAGGCGCTGCAGCGGGCCGTCTCGACGCTCGACCCCGCCGTGCGGGCCGCGCTCGAGGAGACGATCGCGCGCGTCCGCCGGGTGCACGCGGCGCAGCGCCCCGCCGACTTCACGGTCGAGCTCGCGCCCGGCGCGCAGGTGCGCCAGCGCTGGATCCCGGTGCGGCGCGTGGGGCTCTACGTCCCGGGCGGCCTGGCGGTGTACCCGTCGTCGGTGATCATGAACGTCGTCGCCGCCCAGGAGGCCGGAGTCGGGGCGCTCGCGGTCGCGAGCCCGCCCCAGAAGGACCGTGACGGGCTGCCCGACGCCACGGTGATGGCCACGTGCGCGCTGCTCGGGGTCGACGAGGTCTATGCGGTCGGCGGAGCCCAGGCCGTCGGGATGTTCGCCTACGGCGCGGCGGGTCAGACGGACGCGGACGGCGAGACGCTGTGCGAGCCGGTCGACGTCGTGACGGGCCCGGGCAACGTGTACGTCGCGGCGGCCAAGAGGCTCGTGCGCGGCGTCGTCGGGATCGACGCCGAGGCCGGGCCGACCGAGATCGCGATCCTCGCGGACGGCACCGCGGACCCCGTGCACGTCGCCGCCGACCTCATCAGCCAGGCCGAGCACGACCCGCTGGCCGCCTCGGTCCTGGTGACGCCGAGCGTCGAGCTCGCGGGCGCGGTCGAGGCCAAGCTCGTCGACCTGGTCGACTCGACGTTCCACCGGTCGCGCGTCGCGACGTCGCTGTCGGGGTCGCAGTCGGCGATCGTGCTGGTCGACGACCTCGACGCCGGCCTCGAGGTCGTCAACGCCTACGGCGCCGAGCACCTCGAGATCCAGACGGTCGACGCCGCCGCGCTCGCGCAGCGCGTCACGAGCGCCGGGGCGATCTTCGTCGGGGCGTTCTCCCCGGTGTCGCTCGGCGACTACATGGCGGGCTCGAACCACGTCCTGCCGACGGGCGGCTGCGCGCACTTCACGAGCGGACTGGGCGTGCACTCGTTCGTGCGCGCGGTGCAGGTGATCGAGTACGACGCCGACGCGCTCGCGACGGTCGCTGACCGGATCGTCGCGTTCGCGGACGCCGAGGGTCTGCCCGCGCACGGTGACGCCGTGCGGGCCCGGTTCTGAGCGCGTGGCCGTGGACGCGGGGGACACTCGCGCGGGCGGGCTCCCTACAATCGCCGGCGTGACCGCCGACCTCGACACCACCCCGGAGGCGACCGTGACCGGCCCGACGAGCCTGCCCGTCCGGCCGGAGCTCGCGGGCCTCGAGCCGTACGGCGCCCCCCAGCTCGACGTGCCCGTGGCGCTCAACGTCAACGAGAACCCGTATGCACCCTCGGAGCAGGTCGTCGCGGACGTCGCGGCCGCCGTGGCGGACGCCGCGCGTGGTCTGAACCGGTACCCGGACCGCGACTTCGAGGCGCTCCGCGCGGACCTGGCGGCGTACCTGCTGGCCGAGTCGGGCGTCGGACTCGGGGTGGAGCAGCTCTGGGCCGCGAACGGCTCGAACGAGGTCATGCTGCACCTGTTGCAGGCGTTCGGCGGCCCGGGTCGCACCGCGCTGTCGTTCGCGCCGACGTACTCGATGTACCCCGAGTACGCGCGTGACACGAGCACCGCGTGGGTGGCGGGCAGGCGCGAGGAGGACTTCAGCCTCGACCCCGACGTCGCGCGCGCGACGATCGCGGAGCACGCACCCTCGGTGGTGCTGCTCGCGAGCCCCAACAACCCGACGGGCACGGCTCTGCCGACCGCGACGATCCTCGCGGTGCTCGACGCGGCCGCGCAGGTCCCGGGCGGGTGCGTCGTGGTCGTCGACGAGGCGTACGGCGAGTTCCGGCGTCGCGGCACGCCGAGCGCTCTCGAGCTGCTGGCCGACCACCCGCACCTCGCGGTGAGCCGGACGATGTCCAAGGCGTTCGGCCTCGCGGGTGCGCGGGTCGGCTACCTCGCCGCGTCGCGCGAGCTCGTCGACACCCTGCGCGTCGTGCGCCTGCCGTACCACCTGTCGGCGGTCACGCAGGCGGTGGCCCGCGCCGCGCTCGCGCACTCGGCCGAGCTCATGGCGCAGGTCGGCGCGCTGCGCGACGAGCGGGACGCGCTCGTCGTCTGGCTGCGCGCGCGGGGCCTGCAGGTCGCGGGCTCCGACGCGAACTTCGTGCTGTTCGGCCTCTTCGAGGACCGGCATGCGGTGTGGCAGGGTCTGCTGGACCGCGGCGTGCTCATCCGCGAGGTGGGCCCGCCCGGATGGCTGCGGGTGTCGGTCGGCACCCCGCGCGAGACGGAGGCGTTCAAGGACGCCCTGGTGGAGGTGGCAGGACTGTGAGCCGATCGACGAACGCGGCGCCGGGGGCGCGCACGGCGCGCATCGAGCGCACGACGAGCGAGTCGAGCGTCGTGGTCGAGGTGGACCTGGACGGCACCGGGAAGACGGACATCTCGACGACCGTCCCGTTCTACGACCACATGCTCACGGCCCTCGGCAAGCACTCGCTGATCGACCTGACGGTCAAGGCCACGGGTGACACGCACATCGACGCGCACCACACGGTCGAGGACGTCGCGATCTGCCTCGGTGAGGCGCTCAAGGAGGCCCTCGGCGACAAGCGGGGGATCTCGCGGTACGGCGACGCGCTCGTCCCGCTCGACGAGGCGCTCGCGCAGGCCGTGGTCGACGTGTCCGGCCGCCCGTACCTCGTGCACACGGGGGAGCCCGCCGGGCAGGAGTACCACCTCATCGGCGGGCACTTCACGGGTTCGCTGACCCGGCACGTGCTCGAGTCGATCGCGCACCACGCCGCGTTCTCGATCCACGTGCGCGTGCTCGAGGGCCGCGACCCGCACCACATCGTCGAGGCGCAGTTCAAGGCGCTGGCCCGGGCGCTGCGGTTCGCGGTCGAGCTCGACCCGCGCGTGGAGGGCATCCCGTCGACCAAGGGCGCGCTGTGAGCACCCCCGACGGCACGACCCCGGAGCGCCACGACGACCGCGACCTCACCGTCCCGGACGACCTCAGCGCCCTGACGGAGGCGGACGGGGCGGGCGACGTCGTCGTCCCCGACGACCTGTCCGGCCTGCTCGACGGCGCGGCCGAGACCCCGAGCATCGCGCTCGTCGTCACGCAGGTCGCCGCGCCCGAGCCGCTCGCGGCGGCCTGCGCGATCGCGAACGTCGAGGTCGACGCCGTGCCGACGTCTGTCGGCGCCGTCGCCGTCCTGCGCGACCCGGCGGCCGCGGAGGCGGGAGCCGCCGCGATCTCGCAGCTCCTGCGCCAGCTCCCGGTCGTCCTGCTGACCCGGCGCGAGGGGCAGATCGCCGCGGTCCGCTGGGTCAACGGCCGGCACGACGACGACCTGCCTGCGGGCCTCGTGCTCGCGGACGCTCCCGCCGTGCTCGAGGACCTGCTCCTGGGGTCGGCGGACGTCGCGGACGTGCCGGGCGTCGTCACGAGCGTGGGCATGTCCCGCTGGCAGGCGATGCGCGCGCTCGCGCGCGGCCGCAAGCGCTGACGGAGCACCTCGAGCGTCGTCGTCCCCTGCGCCTCGACCGAGGCCGGGCAGGACGCGGGAGCTAATCGATTCCGCGCACGCGCGCCTGACGTGGCGGTGCTTGTCTCGACTGGCTCGAGGTTCGAGCCGTCCGCCGCGCCCGACGACGTCGTCGGGCGCCGGAACCCCCGGGGCGGACGTCGACACGTCAGGGAGCGTCATGAGTCGCCATCACCGTCTCTGGGCCTTGCCGTTCGCGCTGAGCCTGCTGCTCGGCCTGGTCGCCATCGCCACCGCGCAGTCCGCAGCCGCGGACACCGAGATCTGCGCCCAGTACGGCAGCACGACGATCGCCGGCGGCCGCTACGTCGTCGCGAACAACCGCTGGGGCACGTCCGAGACGCAGTGCATCTCGGTGAACGACAGGGGCTTTCGCGTGACCCGCGCCGACGGCCAGAGCTCGACGAGCGGGGCGCCGAAGTCCTACCCGTCGGTCTACGCGGGCTGCCACTACGGGAACTGCTCGAGCAGCGACGTGATCGGCCCGAACGGCGTGCAGGTCTCCGACCCGCGGTTCGCCACCATCCAGACGAGCGTCTCGATGACGTATCCGTCGAGCGGGACGTACGACGCGGCGTACGACATCTGGTTCCACAAGTCACGGCCGAGCGCCACGACGCAGCAGAACGACGGCGCGGAGCTGATGATCTGGCTCAACCGGGCCGGCCCGATCCAGCCGATCGGCTCGCGGGTCGCCACCGTCAACCTCGCGGGCAGCACCTGGGACGTCTGGTTCGGCAACACCGGCTGGAACGTCGTGTCCTACGTCCGCACGTCGGCCACGGGGTCGCTGAGCTTCGCGGTCAAGACCTTCTTCGACGACATGGTCGCGCGCGGCTACGGGTCCACGTCCTGGTACCTCACGAGCGTGCAGGCGGGCTTCGAGCCGTGGATCGGTGGTACGGGCCTCGCCGTGACCGACTTCTCGGTGACGGCCGGGTCGCAGCCGACTCAGCAGCCCACGAGCCAGTCGACCCAGCAGCCCACGCAGCAGCCGACGACGAACCCGTCGGGCACGTGCTCGGCCACGTACCGGCTCACGGGCTCGTGGGCCGGCGGCTTCCAGGCGGACGTGACGGTGAAGGCCGGTTCGCGGGCGCTCAACGGGTGGGTCGTGCGCGGCACGCTGCCGTCAGGCGTCTCGCTCTCGAACGTGTGGAACGGCCGCTCGACCACGTCGGGCACGAGCCTCGTCGTCGCGAACGAGGCGTACAACGGGTCGCTCGGTGCGGGCGCCTCGACGAGCTTCGGCTTCGTCGGCACCGGCAGCGCGCCGAGCTCGCTCGCGCTGAGCTGCGGCTGACGACGACCCCGACCGAGGGTGCGCCCGGGCACTGCGGCCGCACCCTCGGCCGGGCGTCCGGGGTGTCTCGCGCAGTGGTGACCGCGTCGGACGAGTCCTGCCGCCCGGGTAGCCTGGCGCGGTGTCCACCCCCCGTGTCGTCGTCCTCGACTACGGCTTCGGCAACGTCCGATCCGCGGTCCGGGCGCTCGAGCGCGTCGGTGCGCAGGTCGAGCTCACCGCGGACAAGACCGCCGCGGCGCAGGCCGACGGCCTCGTCGTCCCGGGCGTCGGAGCCTTCGCCGCGGTCATGGCCGGCCTGCGCGGCGTCGGCGGCGACCAGGTGGTCGACCGGCGGCTGGCCGGCGGCCGCCCCGTGCTCGGCATCTGCGTCGGCATGCAGGTCATGTTCGCCGAGGGGGTCGAGCACGGTCAGCAGACCGAGGGGCTGGGGGAGTGGCCCGGCGTCGTCGACCGGCTCGAGGCGGACGTCGTGCCGCACATGGGCTGGGCGACCGTCGAGGCGCCCCCGGAGTCCGTGCTGTTCGCCGGCCTGCACGACGAGCGCTTCTACTTCGTGCACTCGTACGCCGCCCGCTCGTTCCCGCTGCACGACTCGCCGGCCGAGCACCTGACGCCGCCGCTCGTGACCTGGGCCGAGCACGGGGACCGGTTCGTCGCCGCGGTCGAGAACGGCCCGCTGTGCGCGACCCAGTTCCACCCCGAGAAGTCCGGCGACGCCGGTGCGCAGCTGTTGCGCAACTGGCTCGACTCGCTGCGCTGAACCCCGCGATCCTGGAGGACCGAGAAGCATGACCGACCCCCGCCTCGAGCTGCTGCCTGCCGTCGACGTGGCGGACGGCCAGGCCGTCCGACTCGTGCAGGGGGAGGCCGGATCGGAGACCTCCTACGGAGACCCGTTGGCGGCCGCGCTCGACTGGCACGCCGGCGGCGCCGAGTGGATCCACCTGGTCGACCTCGACGCGGCCTTCGGTCGCGGCTCGAACGCACCGCTGCTCGCCGAGGTCACGGCCGAGCTCGCGGGCAAGGGCGTGAAGGTCGAGCTCTCGGGCGGGATCCGCGACGACGAGTCGCTCGAGCGGGCGCTCGCGACGGGCGCCACGCGCGTCAACCTCGGGACCGCCGCGCTCGAGGACCCGCAGTGGACCGCCCGGGTGATCGGCTCGCACGGCGCGCAGATCGCGGTGGGCCTGGACGTGCGCGGCACGACGCTCGCGGCACGCGGCTGGACGCAGGAGGGCGGCGACCTCTGGGAGGTCCTCGCACGGCTCGAGGACGCGGGCTGCGCGCGGTACGTGGTGACCGACGTGACCAAGGACGGCACGCTGCGCGGCCCGAACGTCCAGCTGCTGCGCGACGTGTGCGCCCGGACCGACGCGCCCGTGGTCGCGTCGGGGGGCATCTCGAGCCTCGACGACCTGCGGGTGCTGCGCACGCTCGTCGGCGACGGCGTCGAGGGTGCGATCGTCGGCAAGGCGCTGTACGCCGGGGCGTTCACGCTCCCCGAGGCGCTCGACGTCGCGGGTCGCCCCGCGCAGGCCTGAGGCGTGGCCGGGCGCGAGCTGCCGCCGTCGTCGCCGTTCGCGGCCGACGACGGCTCGGCCGACCCCGCCGTGAGCGCGGCCCTTGCCGCGTTCGGGCGCGGAGAGGGCTCGCTCGCCGGTGTCGTGGACGCGCTCGCGGGGACGAGGGTGCTCGTGCCGGTGCTCGCCGAGCTCGAGGTCGCGGGTGAGGTGGTGCACGACGGGCACACCCACACCGTGGACAAGGAGGCCTCGGCGGGGATCGTCGCGCTTCAGGCGCCCGACGGCCGCCGGGCGCTCCCGGTGTTCTCCTCGGTCGCGACGATGACGGCCTGGCGCCGCGACGCGCGTCCTGTGCCGACCGACGTCGCGCGCGCCGCACTGTCCGCGGTCCAGGAAGGCTGGGAGGTCGTCGTCGTCGACGCGGGCGGACCGGTCACCGCGCTGCTGCCCCGACCCGCGGTGTGGTCGCTCGCGAAGCAGGAGACGTGGACGCCCGCGGTGCGCGACGGCGCGGTCGAGCCCGCCGTCGCGGCCGCTGTCGCGAGCGCGCTCGCTCCTGTGAGTGCCGTGGTGCGGGTGGACGTCGAGCCCGGGCGTCGCGCCGAGCTCGCCGTGGTCGTGACGCTCGTCGACGGGCTGGACCGCGGGAGGCTCGACGGGGCCGTGGCGCACATCAACGCGGCACTCGCCGCTGACGACGTGGTCGCCGAGCGCGTCGACTCGCTCGAGCTCCGCCTGCGCCGCGCGTCCTGATCACCGCGGCCGCCGGGCGCGGGTGTGTGCCGGTGGGTGCGTGCTGGCCGGTCTGGTCGCTGATCGGCGTGGGCTGGGCGGTGGTCAGCGCTCGGCGAACGCGATCGCGGCCTTCGCCAGCGCGCCCGCGACGGCCTTGACGGCGAGCGCCGCGCCGAGCGAGGCGACCGCGGTCACCGCCACGAGCTGCCCGCCGAGGATCACGCGGTTGAGGTCGAGCGCGGGCCGCCAGTGCACGCCGTCGGCGTCGATGACGTAGACACCGACGGCCTTGACCCGCGCGCCGTACCCGCCCCCGCCGCCGTGCCCGCCTCCGTACCCG
>NZ_LFKW01000078.1:19116-28102 GCF_001040865.1 Cellulomonas sp. A375-1
GGGTCCGTGTCGCCGGGGGCCGTGTCGGCCGAGCCGGAGTCGGCCGCCGTGGGCGCCGGCTCGACGTCCTCCTCGTCGTCCCACGTCCGCTCGCCCGACGCGCGCGACCACACGGCGCGCGCGTGACGCGCCCACGCCGCGGCCGTCGGGCCGGCCTGCGGCAGGCTGCCGCCGCCCTCGCCGTCGCCCACACCCAGGCCCGTCGCGGCCCAGATCCGGGCGACGGGGATCACGGTCACTCCGTCGCGCTCGTACGCCTCGCCGAACACGCGCCGCACGCTGAACGTCTCGTTCGCGGCCGAGCTCATCGAGGCCGGGTCGAAGCGGGGAACACGGGTCATGGCAGCCTCCTGGTCGGTCGTCCTTCGATCATGGACGCCGCGGGCCGTGCGGTCCAGGGGTGTCCCGGAGGGCTCGGTCGCTCAGCCGGAGCACGTCGGGGCGGCGGAGACCTGCGTCTCGTCGTCGAGCATCGCGCGCAACGTGCTCACGGGCACGACGAAGCTCGCCCCGTCCTTGCCCTTGGCGTACACGACCCCCACCACCCGCCCGTCGGCGTCGAGCACCGGCGAGCCCGACGAGCCGAGGTCGACCTGCGCGTCGGTGACGAGCACCTCGCCGAGGTTCTCGTGCAGCGGGTCGGTGGTCGCACCGATCACGGTCCCCGAGGTCATCGCCAGCCGGCTGCCTCGGGGGTACCCGACGACCGTCACCGACGAGCCGGGCATCGGGTCGAGCGGCGCCAGCCCCGCGTACGCCGGGAGGGCCTCGACGGTCCGGACGAACGCGAGGTCGGCGAGCGCCGCGGTGCTCGCGGCCCGCGCGCGCACGTCCCTGCCGTCGTACGTGCTGATCTCGAGTGCCGCGGAGTCGGCCACGACGTGGCGGTTCGTGACCAGGGTGTGGTCGTCGATCGCGAAGCCCGACCCGGTCGACAGCGACCCGCACCCGACGTTCCGGATCCGCACCGCCATGCGCTGCGCGGCGTCGAATCCGTCGGGGGACAGCGCGCCGGCCGAGGACGCGACGTCGTCGCGCGACGAGGCGACGTCGAGCGACGTGGGTACAGGCTCCGGCCGCGGCGGGAGGCTGCCGCACCCGGCCAGGGCGACCACGCACAGGCCGGTCGCGAGACCGACGAGCAGGTGTGTGCCCCGGCGGGCGTTCACTGGTCGAGCTCGCGCTGCAGCTGCTCGTTCGCCTCGGTGGCCTGACCGCACAGCGCGTCGACGTCGTCGCGGAACTTCACGAGCTCCTCCGGCGCGTAGGAGTCCGCGTCGTCCATGTAGCCGATCAGCTGGCCCTGGGCTGCGATGCACGTCGCGAGCGCGGTGGCGACCTTGCCCGCGGCCTGCGAGACGCGTGCCTGGTAGTCGACGAGCTGCTGCTGCGCCGCCGAGTCGTCGCCGAGCTGGGCCTTCTCGTCGGCGAGCTCGGTGATCCGTTCCTGCGCGGTGGCGAGCTGGGCGCGTGTGTCGTCGAGGGTGCGTTGCGCGTCGGCCAGGTCCCCGCGGGTGCGGTCGAGCTCGACCGCGGTGCCGCGCGCGAGGTCCTCCCAGTCTGCGCTGGACGCACGCCACTCGTCGGTCGTGCGCCACAGGTACGCGATCAGCGGACCGGCGACGACGAGCGAGACGACGAGCAGCACCGCCAGCACGGGCACCGTGCGCGACCGTCGGCGCGGAGGTTCGCCGGGGGACGGAGCAGGTCCCTCGGTCCGGGACTGCTCGGTCCCGGACTGCTCGGTCCCGGACTGCTCGGTCCCTGACTGGTCGAGGCCAGCGGGCTCGTCGGACCCGGGAAGGTCGTCCTGTCCGGGACGCTGGCCGGAACCGGCGTGCTCGCCGGCCCCGGTGCGCTCGTCGCGCGCCACCCGCTCCTGCGACCCTGCGCGGGCGTCCGACGCCGCACGGTCGTCCAACGCTGCTCGTTCGTCCGACGCTGCTCGTGCGTCCGACCCTGCGTGCGGGTCCGAGGCGGCGAGCTCGTCGGTGCCCGCGACGTCGTCGTCGAGGGGGTCGAGGTGCGGCGCGTGATCCGCGCGCGCCGCCCAGCCCGGGGTGCCCTTCGGGCGACCACCAGGGGCGGGGGTGTCCAGCGGCGGCACCCGCACAGGATAGGCGGGCGGGTCAAGGCATGCGCGCGAGCGGGAGACAATGGTGGGATGACTCGCTCGTCCTACGCGGCACTGCTGCACCTGCCGTCGGTCGCGCGGCTCTACGTGGTCGCCTTCGTGTGCCGGATCCCCGCCGCGATGATCGGCGTCGTCCTGACGCTGCACGTGGTGACGGAGCTCGACCGTGGGTACGCGCAGGCGGGCGTGGTCGCGGGCGCCTCGACCATCGGCGTGGCGATCGGTGCTCCGTGGCGCGGTCGGCTCGTCGACCGGTTCGGGCTGCGACGCGCCATCGCGCCGTCGATCGTGGTCGAGTCGGTCGTGTGGGTGCTCGCTCCCCACCTCGACTACCACGCGCTCGTGGTCGCGGCCTTCGTCGCAGGGCTCTTCCTGGTGCCCGTGTTCTCGGTCGCGCGCCAGTCGCTGTCGGTGATGGTGCCGCTCGCGCAGCAGCGCACCGCGTTCGCGCTCGACTCCGTGCTCGTCGAGCTCACGTTCATGCTCGCGCCCGTGGTCGGCGTCCTGCTGGCGACACAGGTCTCCACGACGGCGGCGCTCACCGTCGTCGGGTGCGCGACCGTCGGCGGCGGCGCCCTCCTGATGTGGGCGAACCCTCCAACGCGCTCGCACCGCCCGCACGGCGCGGCGCAGTCGCCCGACGGTCGACCGGTCCGCAAGCAGCGCGTCTTCGGGGCAGACCTCGTCGTGCTGCTCATCGCGGCCGCCGCGGCGTCGTTCGTGCTCATCGGGACCGACGTGTCGCTCGTCGCGTCGCTGAACGACGCGGGCCGGCCCGGGGACGTCGGCTGGATGATCGCGCTCTGGGCGGGCGGCTCGGTCGTCGGCGGCCTGGTGCACGGTGCGCGGACCAGCTCGCCGCCGCCGCTCGTGCTCGCGGGCGTGCTCGGCCTCGCGGTCGTGCCCGCCGCGTTCGCCCCCATGCCCGTGTGGCTCGCGCTCGCGGTGTTCGTCTCGGGGCTCCCGTGCGCGCCGACGCTCGCCTCGATCAACGCGACGCTCGTCCGGCTCGCGCCCGAGGAGCGCCGCGGTGAGGTGATGGGGTGGTCGGGCACGATGTCGACCGTCGGCACGGCCCTGGGCGCGCCGCTGTGCGGGTGGGTCATCGACCGCACGAGCCCCGGCGCCGGCTTCCTGACCGCCGGGCTGGTGGGCGGTGGGGTCGCGGTCGTCGGGCTCGTCGTCCAGCGCGCCGTGCGACGACGTCATGCCGTCGCGGGTTCGGCCGCCGTGCAGGACGCGCCGACGGGCGACGTGCTCGTCGACGCGGAGGTCAGCTCACCGGGCCGGTGAACTTCTCGCCCGGGCCCTCGCCGGGGGCGTCCGGGTACGGGGAGGCCTCGCGGAACGCGAGCTGCAGCGACCGCAACCCGTCGCGCAGGGAGCGCGCGTGCTGGTTCCCGATCTCGGGGGCGGCGGCGGTCACGAGCGCGGCGAGCGCGGTGATGAGCTTGCGGGCCTCGTCGAGGTCCAGGTACTGCTCGCCGTCCTCCTCGGAGAGCCCGCACTTGACGGCCGCGGCGCTCATGAGGTGCACGGCCGCGGTCACGATCACCTCGACGGCGGCCACGTCCGCGATGTCCCGCGTGGCGTCGCGGGTCGCGTCGTGCTGCGGGTCGGCCTGGTCGAGGGGCTGGTCGCTCATGCGCCCATCCTTCCATCGAGCGCCGGGCGGGCCGAACCTCGCACGGTGGTGTCGCTCTCGTCGTGCCGCACCGACGGCAAGGATCCGACGACGGAAGGGACGCGACGACCCTCGCACCCGCGTGGGCGCGAGGGTCGTCGAGCAGTCCGGTGCGACGCGTGAGGCTCAGGCCACCGGGAGGGCGGAGGTCGCCGGGGTGCCGGTCTGCACGGGCGCACCGACGAGGTTGGCCCGCAGCGCCGCGCCGAGCCCGGCGTCGACGTTCGCCCAGTACTGGACGGCCCGCTCGCGGATCTCGTCGCTCTTCACGCCGCCGACGTGCCCGGTGATCGTCTCGAGGAAGCGCGCACGTGCCGCGTCGTCGAACACCTCCCGGTAGAGCGTGCCGGCCTGGCCCCAGTCGTCGTCCTGTGCGTGCAGCGCGGCCGCCGTGCGGGTCAGCTCGCCGTCGGACTTCCAGCTGCCGTCCGTCGCGCGGGCCGGGTCCGCGGCGGGGCCGCCGACCGAGTTCGGGGCGTAGACGGGCGTCTGCGCGGACGCGAAGGCATACCGCGCCGCGCCGTCCTTCGAGTACGAGTGCACGGGCGACGTCGGCGCGTTGACCGGGAGCTGCGCGTGGTTGGTCCCGACGCGGTACCGGTGGGCGTCCGCGTAGGAGAAGATCCGCGCGAGCAGCATCTTGTCGGGGCTCGCCGCGATGCCGGGCACGAAGTTGCTCGGCGCGAACGTCGCCTGCTCGATCTGCGCGAAGTAGTTGTCCGGGTTGCGGTTGAGCTCCATCTCGCCGACCTCGATGAGCGGGTAGTCCGCGTGCGGCCACACCTTCGTGAGGTCGAACGGGTTGAAGCGGTACGTCTTCGCGTCCTCGTACGGCATCACCTGGACCGACAGCGTCCAGCGCGGGAAGTCGCCGGCCTCGATGTGCTCGTACAGGTCGCGGATGTGGACGTCTGCGTCCGAGCCCGCGAGCTGCGAGGCCTCGTCGGCCGTGAGGTTGTCGATGCCCTGCTGCGTCTTGAAGTGGTACTTGACCCAGAACCGCTCACCCGCGGCGTTGATCCACTGGTACGTGTGCGAGCCGAAGCCGTCCATGTGCCGCCACGACGACGGCAGGCCACGGTCGCCCATGAGCCACGTGACCTGGTGCGCGCTCTCGGGCGACAGCGACCAGAAGTCCCACTGCATGTCGTTGTCGCGCAGGTGCGAGCCGGGCAGGCGCTTCTGCGAGTGGATGAAGTCGGGGAACTTGATCCCGTCACGGATGAAGAACACCGGGGTGTTGTTGCCGACGAGGTCGTAGTTGCCCTCGGACGTGTAGAACTTCAGCGCGAACCCGCGCGGGTCGCGCCACGTGTCGGGGGAGCCGAGCTCGCCCGCGACCGACGAGAAGCGCGCGAGCAGATCGGTCTGCGCACCCGGCTGGAACAGCGCGGCCCGGGTGTACGCGGACACGTAGTGCGTGACCCGCAGCGTGCCGAACGCGCCGCCACCCTTGGCGTGCACGACGCGCTCGGGGACCCGCTCGCGGTTGAACTGCGCGAGCTTCTCGACGAGGTAGTGGTCGTGCAGGACGATCGGGCCGTCGGAGCCGACCGACAGCGCGTGCGCGTCGGAGGCGACCGGCGCGCCGGAGTTCGTCGTGGTGGCGGGCACGTGAGACATGGATGTCCTCTCGAAGGGCGGGTGTGACAGATCGGCACGCCGGCGTCGCCGGCGTGAGCAGGGGGTGCGCAGGGCATGCGCAGCGTGAGGAGCGGCCTAGGGCACGGGCTGCGCGGCGTCCTCGGCGGGGGCGTCGGTCGAGGCGCTGCACGCGGGGCACAGTCCCCAGAACGTGACCTCGGCGGTCTCGACGGCGAAGCCCGAGGACGTGCTGGGCTCGAGGCACGGCGCGTGCCCGACGGTGCAGTCCACGTCCTCGACCGCGCCGCACGAGCGGCACACCACGTGGTGGTGGTTGTCCCCGACCCGGCGCTCGTAGCGCGCGGGGTGGCCGGCAGGCTCGATCCGGCGCAGGATCCCGGCCTGCGTGAGCGCGGCGAGCACGTCGTAGATCGCCTGCACGGAGACCGACGGCATCCGCATGCGGACGCCGCGCAGGACCGCGTCGGCGTCGGCGTGCGGGGAGGCGGTCAGGGCCGCGAGCACCGCCAGCCGGGGGGCGGTCACTCGCAGGCCGCGACTGCGCAGCAGCTCGTCGTCGTCCATGGCCTCAGCCCATCACAAAAACTGGAACCATTCAAGAATTGGAACGACTCGGGTGTGTCCGGTGGGCGTGTCGAGCGGACCGAGGGACCCGGGCGGTCGGGTGGCCCGGCCCGCGTCTGGTAGTCTCGTGCACCGACTGACCTGTGCTGTGCCCGTGCGAGCGAGACTCGAACGGTCGTGGTGCGGGTGCACAAGTGGAGAACTCTCCCACCTGGGTCCCGACCGACCGGCTTGCCGGCGACGGGGACCGGGTCTCGGTCTGTACGGCGGTGGCTGTCGTCGTGCGTGGCTCCTCGCCGCGCATCGCAGCGTGCCGTCGGCGCACGCGCGTCGTGCGACGGACCGTGTGAGGCCTCCTCCTGTGCCCAGGGACGGAGGCCTTCTTCGTTCCCGGAGGTCCGTCACGACGAACCCAGAGGAGCACCCATCAGCGAGCCCCGCATCAACGATCGGATCCGCGTCGCCGAGGTCCGCCTGGTCGGCCCTGCCGGCGAGCAGGTCGGCATCGTCCGCGTGGAAGACGCACTGCGCCTGGCCCAGGACGCTGACCTCGACCTGGTCGAGGTCGCCCCCGAGGCGCGCCCGCCCGTGGTCAAGATCATGGACTACGGGAAGTACAAGTACGAAGCGGACATGAAGGCGCGTGAGGCCCGGCGCAACCAGGCCAACACCGTGCTCAAGGAGATCCGGTTCCGGCTCAAGATCGACCCGCACGACTACGCCACCAAGAAGGGCCACGTCGAGCGGTTCCTCAAGGCCGGCGACAAGGTCAAGGTCATGATCATGTTCCGCGGTCGTGAGCAGTCGCGCCCCGAGATGGGCTTCCGCCTGCTGCAGCGCCTGGCCGCCGACGTGGCCGAGCTCGGCTTCGTCGAGAGCTCGCCCAAGCAGGACGGGCGCAACATGATCATGGTGATCGGCCCGAACAAGAAGAAGGCCGAGCAGCGCCAGGAGCAGCGTCGTCAGGCGCAGGCCGCCGCGGCGCGCGAGGCCAACGCGAAGGCCGCCGACGAGCAGCGCGCTGCCGCGGCTGAGCCGGTCGCGGCCGAGCCGGTCGCCGAGACCGCTGCGGTCGAGATGCCCGAGACTGCTGCGACCGAGGCTGCTGTGGCCGAGACTGCTGCGACCGATACTGCTGTGGCCGAGCCGGCTGTGGCAGAGACGGCCGCCGAGACGGTCGCCGAGCCCGCGGTCGAGGAGCCGGTCGCCGAGGCCCCCACCGCGGCGGTCAAGCCTGCGGCCGCGCCTCGTCCGGCGGCTGCGCCGAAGGCCGCGGCACCGCGACCCTCGGCTGCCAAGGCTGCAGCGGCCAAGCCGGCAGCGGCCAAGCCCGAGGCAGCGGCCAAGCCCGTGGCGGCACCCAAGCCGGTGTCCGCCCCGAAGCCGGTCGCGACGCCCAAGCCGAGCGCTGCGGCGGCCAAGCCCGCCGCGCCGCGCCCGGCCCCCCGGCCCAAGCCGCGCACCACCGACTGACATCACGACGGCCGGGACGCCCGACGGTCCGGCCGACACGACGAGTCGCACGAACCCGTGCGATGCGAACGACAAGGAGACACGGCAGCCATGCCGAAGAACAAGACGCACTCCGGTGCCAAGAAGCGCTTCCGCGTGACGGGGACGGGCAAGCTCATGCGCGAGCAGGCCAACGGTCGCCACCTGCTGGAGCACAAGTCGAGCCGCCGCACCCGCCGCATCGCCGGTGACGTGGTCGTCTCCGCTGCCGACACCCCCAAGATCAAGAAGCTGCTCGGCAAGTGACTCGCCCGGGCGCCACCGGCGCCCGGGGTCACTACCGGCCCTGACCAAGCAAGGAGCATCACGTGGCACGCGTGAAGCGGGCAGTCAACGCCCAGAAGAAGCGTCGTTCGACCCTCGAGCGGGCCAGCGGTTACCGCGGCCAGCGCTCGCGCCTGTACCGCAAGGCGAAGGAGCAGGTCACCCACTCCCTCGTCTACTCGTACCGCGACCGCAAGGCGCGCAAGTCCGACTTCCGCAAGCTGTGGATCCAGCGCATCAACGCTGCGGCCCGCGCGGAGGGCATCACCTACAACCGCCTCATCCAGGGCCTCAAGCTCGCGGGCATCGAGGTGGACCGTCGCGTCCTCGCGGACCTCGCGGTCAACGACGTGGCGGCGTTCAACACGCTCGTCAAGGCGGCCAAGGACGCGCTCCCGGCCGACGTCAACGCCCCCAAGGCGGCCTGACGCAGCACCTCCTGCAACGCCCCCGCGGACCCTGGTCCGACGGGGGCGTTGCTGCCTCCACTGCGCGCCGACATGCCGACGGGCGCGAGGCGCAGTCCGGCTCGCCGCCCGCCGGCTCGACGAACCGAGGGCCGGTACCCGCGATGATGGGTCCGTGACGGCAACGGATGTCCTGACCAACCCGCGCAGCGAGCGCGTGAAGGCCGTGCGCGCCCTCGCGGGGCGCGCCGTGCGCGAACGCCAGGGGCGGTTCGTCGTGGAAGGCCCCCAGTCGGTGCGGGAGGCCGTGGCGGGCTCCCGCACGCGCGTGCGGGACCTCTACCTGACGGCGGCAGCGGCGGCACGCTACGACGAGATCGTCGCGGCGGCCGCCGCGCACGGCGTGCGCACGACGATCGGCGACGACGACGTGCTCGCGGCCATGAGCCCGGACGCGCAGGGCGTCGTCGCGGTGGCGGACCTGCTCGGCGGTGGGCTGCAGGGCGTGCTCGACGAGCGCCCGCGCCTCGTGAGCGTGCTGGCGCGCGTGCGCGACCCCGGGAACGCGGGGACGGTGATCCGCGCGTCGGACGCCGCGGGGGCGGGCGGGGTCGTGCTGACGACCGAGAGCGTCGACGTGCACAACCCCAAGGTCGTGCGGTCGACCGCCGGCTCGCTGTTCCACCTGCCCGTGGCATACGACGTCGCACTGGCGACCGCCGTGCAGGCGATGCGGGCCGCAGGGATGACCGTGCTCGCCGCCGACGGCACGGGCGAGCACGACATCGACGACCTGCTCGACGTCGCGGGTCACGC
>NZ_LFKW01000078.1:28112-32402 GCF_001040865.1 Cellulomonas sp. A375-1
CGCCCCGACCGCCTGGGTGTTCGGCAACGAGGCCTGGGGCCTGCCGGACGCGGACCGCGCGCTGGCCGACGCGGTCGTGCGGGTGCCGTTGCACGGGCGAGCGGAGTCGCTCAACCTCGCGACCGCCGCGACCGTCTGCCTCTACGCGAGCGCTCGGGCGCAGCGCTCGCCGAGGGGGTGACCGTGCGGCTGTTCACGGCGGTCTGGCCGAGCGAGCAGGTCCTCGACCACCTCGACCTGACGCTCGCGAGCGTGCGCGGCGGCCCGGCCGGCCGGTCGGCGGACGTGCGCTGGTCGGCGCGCGAGACGTGGCACCTGACCACCGCGTTCTACGGCGAGGTGGCCGACGGCGTCGTGCCGACGCTCGTGGAGTCGCTCGCCGAGGCGGGTGCGGACCTCCCGCCGTACGACCTCGCGCTGCGCGGCGCGGGCGTGTTCGCGCACCGCACGCTGTGGGTCGGGGCGACTGGAGGGCTCGCCGAGCACCGCGCGGTGACGCGCGAGTGCCGCGACGCGGCGACCGACCTGGGCGTGCACGACGACGGACGTGCGCGCGAGCGGCCCCACCTGACGATCGGGCGGTCGCGCCCCGGCAGCGGGCCACCACGTCGTCGCTCGTCGCGTCCCCGGGACTCCAGTCGCCTGGACGACGACCCCCTGGCGGGCCTCGTGCGCGCCCTCGCGGTCTACGAGGGGCCGACCTGGACGGTCGAGGAGGTGCTGCTCGTCGAGTCGACCCCGGGCGCGGGGCGGGGCGGTGGCCCGCTGTACCGCACCGTCGAGCGGTTCGCGCTCGAGGGCTGAGCGAACCGTCCGCGCGGGTCCGGGACGTCCGACGCGCTGGTCGGGGTCGCGCCGGGCGTGCGATGCTGTGCGCGTGAGCTCTCGACGCGCGGCGGCTGGTCGCCGATTTCCGCGGCCCGTTCCCGGGCCGCGCTGACGCGCACGTGAGCTGAGCCGCGCAGGCTCGTCGTCCTCGGCACGCCGTGGGCGCCCCGCGTGGTGGACCTCCCGGACGAACCCGGAACGGGCGCCCTAGACTTGCCCGCTGGTCGGCGCGCTCGTGCGTGACGGCCGACAGTCCACCCCCGGAAGGTTCGGATGCCCGAGAACCCTGCCACCGACAGCGCCGCTGCCGGTGCCCCGTTGTCCCCGCTCGACGAGGTCGGCGTCGCCGCCGCCGTCGACGCGGCTCTCGTCGCGATCACCGCCGCCGGTGACCTCGACGACCTCAAGTCCGTGCGGCTGGCCCACACGGGCGACCGCAGCCCGCTGGCGCTCGCCAACCGTGCGATCGGCGGCCTCGCGCCCGCCGACAAGGGTGCGGCCGGCAGGCTCGTCGGCCAGGCTCGTGGCCGGGTCAACGCCGCGGTCGCGCAGCGGCAGACCGAGCTCGAGGCGGAGCGCGACGCGCGCGTCCTCGTCGAGGAGACCGTCGACGTGACGCTGCCCGTCGACCGCCACCCGCGCGGCGCACGGCACCCGCTGGAGACCCTGCAGCAGCGCGTCGCCGACGTGTTCGTCGCGATGGGCTGGGAGATCGCCGAGGGCCCCGAGCTCGAGGCCGAGTGGTTCAACTTCGACGCCTTGAACTTCGGCGTCGACCACCCTGCGCGCCAGATGCAGGACACGTTCTACGTCGCCGCCCCCGACGGGTCCGACGAGCCGTCGAACCTCGTGCTGCGCACGCACACGAGCCCCGTGCAGGCTCGCTCGCTCCTGAGCCGCGGGGGGCCCGTCTACGTCGCGTGCCCGGGCAAGGTGTTCCGCACGGACGAGCTCGACGCGACGCACACGCCCGTCTTCCACCAGGTCGAGGGCCTGGCGATCGACAAGGGCCTGACGATGGCGCACCTCAAGGGCACGCTCGACCACTTCGCGAAGGCGATGTTCGGGTCCGAGGCGCGGATGCGGCTGCGTCCGTCGTACTTCCCGTTCACCGAGCCGTCCGCCGAGATGGACCTGTGGTTCCCGCAGAAGAAGGGCGGCCCCGGCTGGATCGAGTGGGGCGGCTGCGGGATGGTCAACCCGAACGTGCTGCGCGCGTGCGGCGTCGACCCTGACGTGTACTCGGGCTTCGCGTTCGGCATGGGCATCGAGCGCACCCTCATGCTGCGGCACGCCATCGGCCTGATGCACGACATGGTCGAGGGCGACGTCCGCTTCTCCACCCAGTTCCAGGCGGTGATCTGATGCCTCGCGTTCCCCTGTCCTGGCTCGGCGAGCACGTCGAGCTCCCGGTGGGCCTCACCGCCGAGCAGCTCGCGGTCGACCTCGTGCGGGTCGGTCTCGAGGAGGAGGCGGTGCACGCCGCGGCCGTGACGGGTCTGCTCGTCGTCGGCCGCGTCGTCGAGCGCACCCCCGAGCCGCAGAAGAACGGCAAGACGATCAACTGGTGCCGCGTGGACGTCGGCCCGGAGCACAACGAGCCCGGCGGCACGCCCCGCGGGATCGTGTGTGGCGCGCACAACTTCGACGTGGGTGACCACGTGGTCGTGGCGCTGCCCGGTGCCGTGCTCCCGGGCCCCTTCGCGATCGCGTCGCGCAAGACCTACGGGCACGTGTCCGACGGCATGATCTGCTCGGCCCGCGAGCTCGGGCTGGGGGAGGATCACGCCGGGATCATCGTGCTGAGCGAGATCGGCGTCGACGCGCCCGTCGGGACCGACGCACGTGAGCTGCTCGGCCTCGGCGAGGAGGTCCTCGAGATCAACGTGACCCCGGACCGGGGCTACTGCTTCTCGATGCGGGGCGTCGCGCGCGAGTACGCGCACTCCACGGGTGCCGTGTTCACCGACCCCGCCCAGCCCGAGCCGACCGACGAGCGCCCGGCGGGCTTCGAGGTCGAGATCGACGACGACTCGCCGATCCACGGCGTGCCCGGCGCCGACCGGTTCGTCGCGCAGGTCGTGCGCGGGGTTCGCGCGAACGACCCGTCGCCCGCGTGGATGCAGCGCCGCCTGCAGCAGGCGGGCATGCGCCCGATCTCGCTCGCGGTCGACGTGACCAACTACGTGATGCTCGACCTGGGCCAGCCGCTGCACGCCTACGACCTGGCGACGTTGCACGCACCGATCGTCGTGCGCCGCGCACGTGCGGGTGAGAAGCTCCGCACGCTCGACGACCAGGTCCGCGCGCTCGACCCGCAGGACCTGCTCATCACCGACAGCCCGGAGGGCCGCGGCTCGCGGCCGATCGGCCTGGCGGCCGTGATGGGCGGCGGCGACACGGAGGTGAGCGACGCCACGACCGACCTGCTGATCGAGGCCGCGCACTTCGACCCGGTGACGGTCGCGCGCAGCGCGCGTCGGCACAAGCTGCCGAGCGAGGCGAGCAAGCGGTTCGAGCGGGGCGTGGACCCGCGGCTGCCGCGCGTCGCGGTCGCGCGGGTGGCCGAGCTGCTCGTCGAGCACGGGGGAGGGACGGTCGACGCGGAGCTGACGGACGTGGACCGCACGACCCCGCCCGCAGCGGTCGAGCTCGACCTGGACCACCCCGCCCGGCTCGTCGGCGTGCCCTACACGCACGACGAGGTCCGCGGCGTGCTGACCGAGATCGGCGCGAGCGTGCAGGACGTCCGCCCGGGAGTCGTCGCGGTGACGCCGCCGACCTGGCGGCCCGACCTGACCGTCCCGGTCGAGCTGGTCGAGGAGGTCGCGCGCCTGCGCGGCTACGACGCGATCCCGTCGGTCGTCCCCCCGGCTCCCGCCGGGCTCGGGCTCACGTGGTCGCAGCGCGCGCGCCGCGGCATCGCGGACTCGCTGGCCGAGTCGGGGCTGGTGGAGGTGCTCAGCTACCCGTTCGTCGGGCAGGAGCAGCTCGACGCCCTGGGTCTGGCGGACGACGACGAGCGACGTCGGGCGGTCCGCCTGGTCAACCCGCTCTCCGAGGCCCAGCCCTTCATGCGCACCAACCTGCTCGTGACGGTCCTCGACACCGCGCGGCGCAACGTCGCGCGCGGGAGCACGGACGTGGCCGTGTACGAGGTCGGCCTCGTGACGCTGCCTCGCACGGGGTCGGGTCCGGCGCCCGCGCTGCCGGGCGGTGTGCGCCCGTCTGACGACGAGCTCGCGGCCATCGACGCGGCGGTGCCCGCGCAGCCGCGCCACGCCGCGGGTGTGCTCGCGGGCCGGCTCGAGCCGGCGGGTGTGTGGGGACCCGGGCGTCGCGCCGACCACACCGACGCGATCGCCGCCGTGCAGCGCGCCGCCCAGGTGGCGGGCGTGCCCGTCCGGCTCGTCGCTGACGCTGGTCGCGCGCCGTGGCACCCCGGGCGGTGCGCGCGGGGCG
>NZ_LFKW01000079.1:0-3222 GCF_001040865.1 Cellulomonas sp. A375-1
CGGGGTACGCGCGGGCGGCGCTGCTGGCACTCATGCTGCCCTCCTCGGTGCTGGTCGCAGGTGGTCGGGGGTGGGACGAAGGCGTTCGGCCGCGCGCAGTCGCACGGACTGCGAGCGCGGGTTGCGCGCGAGCTCGGCCTCGTCGGCCTCCTCCGCACCGCGGGTCACCAGGCGCAGGTACGGCTGGTGGCTGTCCGGGACGACCGGCAGGTCGGGCGGCGCGCTCACGCTCGCGCCGAGCGCGAACGCCTGCTTGACCATGCGGTCCTCGAGCGACTGGTACGCCTCGACGACGATCCGTCCGCCGACGGCCAGCGCCTCGATCGACTCGGGGATCGCCGCGGCGAGCGCGTCGAGCTCGTGGTTGACCTCGATCCGCAGCGCCTGGAACGTGCGCTTGGCCGGGTGGCCGCCCGTCTGCCGCTTGGCGGCCGGGATGCTCGCGCGGACCAGGTCGACGAGCTCGCCCGTGCGGGTCAGCGGCGCCTCCTGCCGGGCACGCACGATCGAGCGTGCGATGCGCGGCGCGAACCGCTCCTCGCCGTACGTGCGCAGCACGCGGGCCAGGTCACGCTCGTCGTAGGTGTTGAGGACGTCGGCCGCGGTCAGACCCGAGGTGGCGTCCATCCGCATGTCGAGCGGCGCGTCCTGCGCGTACGAGAAGCCCCGCTCGACCTCGTCGAGCTGCAGCGACGAGACCCCGAGGTCCATGAGCACGCCCTGCACCGCGGGGATGCCGAGCTCGGCCAGGACGTCGCGGATCTCGTCGTACACCGCGTGCACGCCCGTGAACCGGTCGCCGAACGGCGCGAGCCGCTCGCTCGCGAGCGCGATCGCCTGCGTGTCACGGTCGAGGCCGACGACCCGCACGTGCGGGAAGCGCCGGAGCACCCCCTCGGTGTGACCGCCCATGCCGAGCGTCGAGTCCACCATCACGGCGCCCTCGACCTCGAGCGCGGGGGCGAGCAGCTCGAGGCAGCGCTCGAGCAGGACCGGCACGTGGCGCGAGGCGGCGTCGGGCTCGTTCGTCGGCTCGTTCGACTCGGTCATGCGGTCCCCCTCTCGCGCTCTCGTGCTCGTGGCTGGTGGTCGGGCAGCCCCTCCGCCGTCCGACCAGATCCCCCACCGGCCCTCTGCCGCGGGGAAGTGCGGCAGAGCGGTCGGGAGGAGGTCTCGTCGGGCGGGAGCCGGGCTCGTCGTGGTGCGGTGCTCGTCGTGCGGCTGTCGTCGTGCTCGTCGTCGTGCGGTTAGTCCGTGTGGTCGGCGGTTCGGCCTCACCACCTGCCCTGCGGGAAGACCTCCTCGGTCGCGTCGGCGTAGCCGGCCTCCTGCTCGGCGAGGTACGTCTCCCAGGCCGCGAGGTCCCAGATCTCGACGCGCGTCCCGGCGCCGATCACGGCGACCTCGCGGTCGAGCCCGGCGTACTGCCGCAGCATCGGCGGGATGGAGATGCGGCCCTGCTTGTCGGGCAGCTCGTCGCTCGCCCCGGACAGGAACACGCGCAGGTAGTCGCGCGCCTGCTTGCTCGTGACGGGCGCCTGCCGCAGCTGGTCGTGGTACCGGCGGAACTCGTCCAGCGGGAGCAGGAAGAGGCAGCGCTCCTGACCGCGCGTCATGACCAGTCCCTGCGCGAGCTGAGGCCGGAACTTGGCCGGGAGGATGAGCCGGCCCTTGTCGTCGAGGCGAGGCGTGTAGGTGCCGAGGAAGGGCATGCCCGAGCCGAGGATGCCGACGGTCTCATGCGACACCTCGCCTCCCTCCGCCGGCCGACCCTTCGGTCCCGCCGCCTCGCCGACCGCACCTCACCGGCCCGGTCCCGGGGCGGCTGACTGACCTTCCGCCGGTCCGGAGACCGGCCCGCGGTGCGACCTGAACGACGGTGCGAAACCCGTTCACTCCCTGCCTCACCACGTGCCCCCACGGTACTCCACTTTGCTCCACCCGCACCTTGACAGACCCCTGTTTTCACCCGAACGGCATGCGTTCATGCAGGTCAGAGAGGGTGGGGAGAAGTGGAGGAGATTTCGCGTCCCGCGAGGGTCGCCTCGGGCGACAGAGCCGGGCCGACAGTCGGAATGTCCCCGCTTGTCCCGTTCTGACCCCATATCAGCGGGCGCTGCGGCGACGCCGCGACGTGCGAGGTGGAGGCAAGTGGGGGGCTCGGGCGAACGGGGCGATCAGCGCGACCGCGACGCCCCTGACGGCCCCTGGCGCGGGGCGTGCGGGTGGAACTGCGACAAGGCAGCCCCGACCGGACGTACCGCGTCGTAGGCTCGTCCCCGACCGCCAAAGGAGGCGCCCATGCTGCAGTCCGTTCCCTCGTCCGACGAGCTCTCGGACCTCGTCGCCACGACCGACCGGATGCGTACCGCGATCGAGCACGTCGTCACCGGTCGTCCCGAGCTCGTACGCACCACGCTCGCGGTGCTGCTCGCCGAGGGCCACCTGCTCCTCGAGGACGTGCCCGGGGTCGGCAAGACGACGCTCGCCAAGGCGCTCGCACGCACGATCGACTGCAGCGTCGGCCGCATCCAGTTCACGCCCGACCTCATGCCGAGCGACCTCACGGGCGTCAACATCTTCCGCGCGCAGACGAACGAGTTCGAGTTCCGGCCCGGGCCCGTGTTCGCGCACGTCGTCATCGGCGACGAGATCAACCGCGCCTCCCCCAAGACGCAGTCGGCGCTGCTCGAGTGCATGCAGGAGGGGCAGGCGACCGTCGACGGGCGCACGTACCGGCTCCCCCGGCCGTTCTTCGTCGTCGCGACGCAGAACCCCGTCGAGATGGAGGGCACCTACCCGCTGCCCGAGGCCCAGCGCGACCGGTTCATGGCACGCCTGACGGTCGGCTACCCCAGCGTGCAGTCCGAGCTCGACATGCTCGACCTGCAGGAGACCTCCGACCCCCTCGCGGGCCTGCAGGCCGTGACCGACGCCGCGCACGTCGCGCGGCTCATCGAGATCACGCGTCGGCTGTACGCGTCGCCCGCGGTCAAGCGCTACGTCGTCGACCTCGTCGGGGCGACGCGTCAGGAGCCCGGGCTGCGGCTCGGGGCCTCGCCGCGCGCGGCGATCCAGCTCCTGCGTGCCGCCAAGGGCGTCGCCGCGATCGACGGCCGCGACCACGTGCTGCCCGACGACGTGCAACAGCTCGCGCCCGCGGTCCTCGCCCACCGGCTCCTGCCCAGCACCGAGTCGCGGCTGTCGGGCCGCAGCACGGAG